>NZ_CP095483.1 GCF_023028225.1 Halorientalis litorea | reverse complement strand
GCCGGGGAAGACTGCCACCCGAGGTCTGGTCGGGCCGGATGTATTCGGGTTGTTACTTGGGCCTGTCTGGACGGTCGCACGCCCGGTACACCCTATGTCGCTATACAATCCCGTCAGGATGGCCGTCGACGAACTACTGCGTCGTAACCCTCTCTGGACTATACCTTCGTAGGTAGTAGGGCACTCTTTTCTCGGCCTCTGTCGGTGCTGATGCAGGTGTCGCACAGTCACGGGACCGTGCGACCGGACGTTATATGACGGAGACGGCAGTACTGACCGACAGTGCTGTCCGCAACCACCCTGTTCGGGGAGGATGCACCTATCCTTCGAGACAGGAGTTTCCGGTTGCTCCTCCTCGCGAACCTCACGCCACCGCTGGGAAACGCGCTCGTCTCGCCTCTACTCGACACGCTGGTCGGCCCGCTCGGGACGAGCGAGGCAGAAATCGGCCTTCTCCTGACGATGTTTACGGCTCCGAGCATCTTTCTCATTCCGCTCGCCGGGATGTTGGCTGACCGCATCGGCCGGAAGTACGTCCTCATCGGCGGCCTCCTTCTGTTCGGGGCTGGTGGGATGGGTATCGCCTTCACGACCGACTTCCGGGTCGTACTGGGGCTGCGACTGCTACAGGGCATCGGCTTTGCCGGGCTGACGCCGATTATCGTGACGAGCCTCGGGGACCTCTACCGCGGGAGCGAGGAGGCCACCGCACAGGGAATCCGCTTCTCCACGTCCGGGCTCTCGATGATGACGTTCCCGTTCGTCGCTGGCGTACTCGTCACCATCGCGTGGCAGTTCCCGTTCTTCCTCTACGGCCTCACCGTCCCGACTGCACTGCTGTTGTTCGTGCTCTTCGAGGAACCGATGGGCACGGACCCGACCCGTGGGGAGTCCGGGACCGATATCAGAACGCTAGCGCGCTTCGTCAGCAACCCCCGCGTCGCGGCGGTGCTGGTGGGCCGGAGCGTTCCGAACTTCCTGTACACGGCCTTTCTCACGTACAATTCCTTCGTCGTCGTCCGCGTTATCGGCGGGAATCCCAGCGAAGCTGGCCTACTCATCACCGCCGCGAGTCTCATGCACGCCGTTTCGGCCACGCAGGCGGGCCGCATCACTGACATGTTCGAGACGAGACTCTATCCCCTGCTAGGTGCGACCCTCAGTATGGCAGGCGGTCTGACACTCGTGGGACTTGCCCCGTCACTGCCCGTTGCCCTCGTCGGCGGCGGTGGCGTCGGCCTCGGGTTCGGGCTCTCGCTGTCGCTCTACCGGAGCGTCATCACAGACCTCACCACCGAAGCGACCCGAGGGAGCGTCGTCGGCGTCGGCGCGTCGCTCGGCCGAATCTCCTCGACTGTCGCACCCATCGCGATGGGGTTCGCTGTATCGGTCACCGACCCGATACTCGGGTTCGACATCGCAGTCCGTGGCATTGTCGCTGCCGCCGGCCTGCTCTGTGGCGTCGTCGGCGTGATTTGTCTGCTCGTCGCCAGCCGTTCACCGGAGGTCCGTAGCGGGGACGCCAACCCGACGTGAAGGGCTGGAATGGTTCCGTCCGGTCGGGCGCAATTTTAACTGTCACAGGAACGGTGTGACGGTATGGCACAGTCCATCGTCGAGCGGTTTCGGAAGTTCGATTCGTGTGTTGTCGGAGATGCACTGGACGCACACGGTATCGACGGTGTCGCCGCTGGAGTGACTCCGGTCCGGTCCGAGTATACGGCCGTCGGCCGTGCGCACACGCTCTCGCTTGAACGGGCCGTTCCGGAGGGCGAACTGGCCGAGGAGACGACGAACTTCCCCAACGCGATGCTCTCTGCCCTGCAGGCCGACCGCGTCCTCGTCGTCGACGGTGTACACGGCGTCTCACACTGGGGTGGAAACGCTTCGCGGCTGGCGGCCGAGGCAGGGATGGCTGGTGTCGTCATCGACGGCAACTATCGGGACGTGCCGGACGTTCGTACCGCCGAGTTCCCCGTATTCGGCCGCGGCCCGACGCCACGCTCCGGCCAGCGACGCCTCCACGTCGCGGACAGCGGTTCGACGGTGACCGTTGGCCACTGTACCGTCGAGACGGACGACATCGTCGTCGCGGACGCGACGGGTATCGCCGTCGTCCCCGCGGACCGTGCCGCGGATGTCGCCGACACCGCCGACGACATCCTCTCGGAGGAACTCCTCATCGAGCGGAAAATCGACACCGGCGCGACGGCACAGGACCTCATCGGCGACGACCACGAGTTCTGAGCAGCGCGCGATGGCGACGGGGCCACCGTGCTGAGCCAAGGCGTTCACTATCGTGGAACGAATTTGGCTGAGTTCCCCGTGGATACCGAAACCGACCGATTCGGCCCCAGTACGGACTCGACAAGTCACTCCAACGAGAATTACAAGTATATCAGTGTAATACTTAGCGAGTTGTCCTTCGGCTCACGGTTGGCGGCGGCGGCACACGGGTCCACTCTCGTTGGCGAGGAGTCGTCCTCACCTGTCCGACGCCGTTCAGAGTGACCGAACGGTACTCGACGGGGAGTGATACAGACAGTGGCAACTAGACGACGTTGTGGAACTGTCCAGAGCGAACGTCGCCGGGTCTCCTTTCGACGTTCACTATCGTGGGACGGCGACTATCGGGGCGGCAACCAGTCGGCAAGGGAGGGCTGCAGGTAGATTTATTCGAGCGACGGCCGACGGTGATGTATGGTCTCGATACCGGCTGTACGACAGCGAGAGCTGAAACCGTACTTGGCTTTCCTCCGACGACTCGACGATGACGTGTCGCTCGACACTCGGCTGTTCCACGTGTTGTACGAGTTCACCGAAGCGGACTTCCAGCGGGTGGGGGAACTGCTGGCGGACAAGGGCGTCCGCGCCGGGTTCTCTGTCCCCGGACGACGCATCGAACAGCGCGAGAGTGTCGAGCGTGCCGTCGCTGCCCTCGCGGATGCCGGACACGATATTGTTCTGCACGGACACCGCCACACGTCGTTCATGGACACGCCGTACGAGACTGCCCACGACGAACTGTCGCAGGCAGTGGAGACTATCGAACGCGTTACGGGTACGGCACCGACGGGGTTTCACGTCCCGTACATGCTCGCAAGCGACGGCGCGATGCGGGCGGCGGCGGACCTCGGCGTCGAGTGGGTTGTCGGCCGTCCCGAGTCCGACGAACAGGACGTGCCGACGATAGAACCAGTCTCCCCGTACGACCTCCAGTTGCTCGAATCGGGGACCGAACCGACCGAGACGTTCGAGCACATCACACGGAACCTCGACGACAACGCGCTCGTCCTCGCACACCCGAACATCCACCTGTACCACGACGCGACAGCGGCCTTCGAGGCGTGGCTGGAAGCTCAAACACCCGAACCACCGGCGGCCGCCGTCACTGGGACGGCCGCTGTCGGTCTCCTCTGTGACTGCTTCTCACCGTTCCGCCTCCGGTAGTCGGCCAATACGCTTCCCGTTTGGTCCTCTCCGATAGCCGTCAACGGGTGGCGGTGGTGCCACCGTGAAGGTTATATTGTATGCTACCAAACCACGCACTGATGGCCAAAAGCGGTGAGCAGCGTCCCTCTCGTCACTTCCTCCAGTCGCTACGGTGTCACGTTCTGTCGCCGCCCACGACGGCACTGAAAACCGTGCGGCGGGAACGGGACGAAATACAGGCCGAACGTCGCGCTTTCGAGTCGTTCGCGGACCGGGTCGCCGATGTCCCGTGCGACGCACCGGCACCCGACGTTCCGACGATAATGGTCGACAGCGAGTCCGGTGCAATCGAACGTGTTCGTACTGCGTACCGGGAGACAGTCATGGACACCGACCACTACGCGGATGTCTACGACAACACGCTCCGGGCCGACATCGCCTCGGAGTTCGGCAAGGGCGTCGCGGCGGCACTCTGTTCGGACACGCCGGTACAGTTCACTGACCGACTCCAGCAGTTCCTCCTCGCCGCCGTCGAGGAGAGCATCACGGAACGGGAGACGGTCCTCGACCGTCTCGACGACGAGGAAGCCTCGCTCACGGCCGCGAAAGACGAACTCGTAGACCTCGTCGACAACCTCGACGGCACGCAGATTCCACAGTGGTACGCGACCACGTTCACCGAGCGACTCGACAGACTCGCCGCCGACAGACAGGACAAGATACGGAGCCACCGGTCGCTCGGCCGTCTCGACGGGCACTCGCTCTGTGAGCACCTCTACGCCGAGGAGCCGTGGACGTACCCGGTGCTTACCGCCATCGGTCGCGTCCGCGAAGCCGTCGTCCTGTAAGTCGGGCCACCGAGGGACCGGTCAATCGCTGTCACTGGACGGACTCGAAAACGGAAGGACGTGGCGTCGTTTCGTCGGGAGCGGTCTCGAACCGGTCTGCTGTGGTCAGCCTTCGTACTCTTCGAGGCTGGTCAGGTCGTCGCTCCAGAGGTCGTTTTCGCGGTAGTACTGCTCGGTACCGGGGTGAACTGGGACCTCGCCGTTCCTGACGAGGAACTCGGTGGCGAAGTCCGGGCCGTGTTCCGAGAGGACGGCGTTGGCGTTGTGGACCTGTTCGGTGTTCTCCATGAGGATGCGGGTCATTTCGTAGACCGGTTCCGCCGGGATGTCGGCCGGGATGGTCGTGAAGTACCCGATGGAGATGGTCGGGAACGAGTCGACGCCGATGTCCTGGTCGAACACGTCCGCGGGCGTCTCCGAGTAGATGAGCGGTGGGTCGGCTTGTTCGACCTCCGATTCGCCGAACGGGAACGTGACGACTTCGAGGTCCGTCGTCGAGGAGAGTTCTTGAATCCAGCCGATGATGGTCTGTGTGTTGGCGGTGTAGACGGTGGCGATGTCGATACGGCCGTCGCGCATCGCACCGGCTTGGTCACCCAGCCCCATCACTTCGAGGTCGAAGGTTTGTTCCGGGGAGTCGACGCCAGCGAGGGTGAACGCGTCCGCCATCGTGTCCCACGCGGAGGTGCCCCGCGGTCCCCACGACATGTCGACGGACCCGTCGGTCGGGATGTCGGTAATCGTCTCGATGTCGCTCAGTTCGTCCGTGTTCCGCTTGACGAGGAACACGTCGAGCGTGAAATAGGAGAACGTCTGGCACATCGTCGTCTCCAACTCCGGGTCTTGGTACGGGTCTTGGCCAGTGTTCGCCCGCCAGACCATGGGGGCCGTACTCTGGGCGATGTCGATGTCACCCTGGTCGATGAGGCGGGGGTTGGCCGTGGTGCCGCCGGTGGTTTGGGCACTCATCTCGATGGTGTCGCTGTTCTCGCTGACGATGCTGGAGAAGGCGACACCGGAGGCGTGCGTCGCCGTCTCCTCGCCGCTGGTCCCGATGGTCCAGTTGTAGTTCTGTTGGCCACCACCGCCGTCACCGTCGCCGCCACCGTCGCCGTCGCCGCCGCCACCATCGCCGCCGCCGTCACCGTCGCCGTTCTGTGAACATCCCGCCAGTCCGAGCGCGGCGATGGGTGCCGCGGTTTTCAGAACAGTACGCCTATCGACGTTCTTGTGGCTGTCTGCCATCGACTACCTAATTGGACAGTTGATTAATAAACATTTGGGTGTGTATGACATCCATGTAAAACTGACACACGGCTAGTCGTTCGGACTCGGAAGAACCGGACACGGTGTTTTAGGCCGCTACGTCACGTCGTCGACGGCGACTGTCACGGACTCTGTATCGCCGAAAGAGGGATGGAACAGCGAGTGACGGCCGGTGCCGCCGGTGACCGTCACGACGAACTTTTCGGGACTGGCGGCAATCGGGACGAGTTGGTCGTCGTCGAGGCCACGTGCGTGTCGCGGCAATCCGCCGTCCTCCGGGTCGTACATCCCGTGGTCCCGGTGTCGGTGACGCGGAATGCGGGCGTGGTCGTAGAGGAAACGTTTCACGTCGGTTTTGGTCCAGTCCGCCCGGGCGATGGTTGCCGCGTGCTCCGGCGACAGCACGAGGTGTGGCTCCCCGCGTGCACTCAGGTAGGCTAGGTTAGTCCCCACCTTCGCCATCGTGTCAGCGGCGGTGGTGAGGATGCCTTGGGGGGTGTCGGCGACGTGGTCGTTGACGTTGTGGGGTGATTCGGCACCGAAGACGGTGACCGTACTCTCGGCGGGGTCGAAGCCGCGTTCGACGTGGAGGGGGTCCCACGGCGACGCTTCTTCGTTCTCCGCCACGCAGAGGCCGAACTTGTGTGGCCCCCCGTGTGTGGCTTTGTCGCCTTGTCCCTGCACCGCGCCACCCGCGTTCATGTAGACGAGGGTGAGGGCACGACCGATGGTGGCGTTGGCCCGGGTCCCCTGTCCGTAGGCGTTGTCCGCCCCGTTGATGCCCACTTTCTCCGCAATCGGTCCGTTCACTACCACGGACGGCCAGCAGGGGTGCGTCGTGGCGAGGACGCCGTAGAGGTTGAACTGTTCTTGAAGGCTGGCCTCTAGTGCGGCCAGCACGACGGGGAAGTGTTCCGGTGCGCATCCCGCCATCACCGCGTTCACCGCGGTCGTCTCGACGGTAATCGGCGTGTACGAGGGGGGAATTTCCCCCACTGTCTCTTCGCCCGCCCTGTCGGTGATGGCGAGGAAGTCGTCGACACGCTCGCGGGTCGGCTGTACGACCGGCAGGCCGTCCGGAGAATCGACTTCTGTCATCCGGGACTCAGACCTCGTCCGTGTACCGGCCCCCGTAGCGGTCACGTAGTGTCTCGGGGTCGCTGGTCAGAGCCTCGACCACCTCGTCGCAAATGGCGTCGGTGACCCGCTCCTCGCGCACCACTTCGGGGGCCACGTCGGCGATGGGGTGTTCGAACTCCACGATGGGGAGGCCGGGACAGGACTGGTTCTCTGACTCGAACTGACAGAGCGTGGTAAACTCCTCGGAACAGAACACGACAGTCGGGATACCGGACTCCTCCAGTTGGATGGCGTCGTGAATCGTCCACGACGAACAGGACCCACAGTCGCCGTACGCCGTCAATACCGCGTCGTACTGGCCCAACTCCTCGTAGATATCGTCGGGCGCGGCACTCGTCGCCGTCGGCTTGTACACCACGTCTGAGACATCGATGTCGGCCACCGACTGCAGGTGGGTGCCGACGCTCTGCAGGAAGTGGTCGGAGTTTTTCTTCGCGTTCGACAGCAGGCCGATGCTGGCCCCGTCGAGCGTCGCCGGTCGGTCCGTCAGCACGGACTCGTCCGTCCCGGACTGGCTGGGTGTGGGGTCGAGAATCTCGTCACTCTCGGACATATACCACCATCCACGCCAGTAATCGTCTTATATGTTTTGACGGGGCTGACGCACGTTCAAGACCGAGAGGGCGTTAGACCCGCCGCGTGACCGATTTGGTGTCGCCGAACGAGGAGCAAAACAGCGAGTGGCGACCGGTCCCACCGGTGACCGTTACCACCACGTCCTCGGGCCGTTCGCAGGGTGGAACCGTCGTGTCCGGCGGCACGTCCGTCGCCGGGCCGTGTCGCGGGCGCGTTCCGTCCCTGTCGTCGTCCATCCCTTTCCCGCGCAGTCGCTCGACTGGGATGCGGGCGTGGTCGTAGAGGAAACGTTTCACGTCGGTTTTGGTCCAGTCCGCGCGGGCGATTGTCGCCGCGTGTTCCGGCGACAACACGAGGTGCGGTTCCGCGTTCGCCGTCAGGTACGCCGTGTTCGCGCCGAGTGCCGTCATCGCGTCCGCGGCGGTGGTGAGGACGTCTTGGGGGGTGTCGGCGACGTGGTCGTTGACGTTGTGGGGGGCTTCCGCGCCGAAGACGGTGACCGTACTCTCGGCGGGGTCGAAGCCGCGTTCGACGTGGAGGGGGTCCCACGGCGACGCTTCTTCGTTCTCCGCCACGCAGAGACCCCGTTTGTGGGGACCGCCGTGTGTGGCCATGTCCGTCGTCCCCGGGTCGGCCCCGGCGACGTTCATGTAGACGAGGGTGAGGGCGCGGCCGATGGTGGCGTTGGCCCGGGTCCCCTGTCCGTAGGCGTTGTCCGCCCCGTTGATGCCCACTTCCTCCGTAATCGGTCCGTTCACCACCACGGACGGCCAGTGCGGTTCCGTCGTGGCGAGGACGCCGTAGAGGTTGAACTGCTCTGCGAGGCTGGCTTCCAGCGCGGCCAGCACGACGGGGAAGTGTTCCGGCGCGCACCCCGCCATCACCGCGTTGACCGCGAGTTTCTCGACGGTGACCGTCCGCTCGCTCAGCGGGAACGGACCGACCGTCTCGTCGCCGCTCCGGTCGGTCGCCGCGAGGAAGCTATCGACGCGCTCGCGAGTCGGCTGGACCACCGGCAGACCGTCCGGCCCGACGTCGGCCATCGGGTTACCCGCGCAACTCCGTCAGGTCCGTGTCGATGGACAGACCGAGTTCGTCCTCGAAGGCCTGCGCGTAGCCGATGTACCGCTGTGCGGTCTGGATGTTGGCGATGTCTATCATGTCGCCCTCGTACCGGACGGCACTCTTGCCCTCGGCCTCCGCGTCCCGCATCGCTTCCAGCGCGCCGACCCAGTACTCGACCTCGTCGGCGTCCGGCAGGAAGATTTCGTTCGCGTGTTCGACGTGGGAGGGGTGGATGGCGACGTAGCCGGTGTAGCCCATCTCCTTCGAGAACTGCATGTCTTTCCGCAACCCCTCGATGTCCTCGACGTCGACGTACGTCCCGGCCAGCGGGTACTCGACGCTGGCGGCGCGGGCGTCCATCAGGGCCTGCTCGCGGAGGTGGACTGTTTCGATGCCCTCCCGGCCGGGGCCGGTCCAGTCGAACCCCAGCGCGTAGTTGGTGTCGGTGCCCTTGACCGCACCGCACCCGATGGTCGCCACGCGGTCGGCGGCGTCACAGAGTTCGTACACCTGCCGCATCGCTTGGGCCGTCTCGATGCTGACGTTCAACTCCGTGCTCCCGACTTCGAGTCCCTCGCGGCGTTCGATGTGGGTCAACACGGCGTCCAGTCGCGCCACGTCCTCGGGTTCGCGGGTCTTCGGAACGACGAGTGCCTCGACCTCTTCACGGACCACGGCCTCGAGGTCGTGTGTCGTGAACCCCTCCGTGTCGTTGGGGTGGCCGTTGACGCGGACGTGGACGCGCTGCCCCTTCTCGTGGAGGTCCGCGACGTTGTCGGCCACGATGTCACGTGCCGTCTCCTTCTCGTCTGGCGGGACCGAGTCCTCCAAGTCGAGGACGATGACATCGGCACCGTTCTCGTGCGCACTCTCGACCCACGACTCGCGGTTACCCGGGATGAACAGGGCTGAACGTGTCGGCTCCATAGCCCAAATCCTCGGGTGACGGACTTATAGGTTGTCCCGTCGGGCGGTCTCTCAGATGACGCCGTCCTCGCGCAGTTTTTCGATTTCGGACTCGCTGAGGCCCAATCGTCCGCCGTACACCTCGACGTTGTCTCGCCCTTTCTCGGGCGAGGGTTCGATGTCCGGCAGGTCGGAATCACCCAGCCGAATCGGGAGGCCCGGCACCGAGATGTCGCCGTAACTCGGGTGGTCGATTTCGTTTATCATCCCCCGCTCCTTGAGGTGGGGGTCTTCGGCGACTTCGTCGAGTTCCTTGACCGGGCCACAGGGGACACCGGCGTCCATGAGAATCTCGATGATGTCGTCGCGTTCGCGCTCGCTGGTCCAGCCTTCGACCATCTCGTCCACTTCGTCGAGACGGTTCGAGCGTTTGACGTTCGTGTCGTACCGCTCGTCTCCGACGAGGTCCTCGCGCCCGATGACTTCGAGCAGGGCGTGCCAGTGGTCGTTAGTCACGCCGAAGATGGCGACGTAGCCGTCGGACGCCTCGTAGACGTTGTACGGACTCTGTGCCAGTCCGCTGTGGCGGTTACCGGTCCGCGGGGGCGCGTCGTCGTCGTTGTGGTACGCGCCGAGGGGCGACATCAGCGTGGGGTAGACGGCGTCGTGCATGCTCACCTCGACGTACTGTCCCTCGCCGGTAATCTCGCGCTGGTAGAGGGCCGTCACGATACCGGCCATCAGGTGGATGCCGCCCATGAAGTCGCCGACGGCGATGCCCGCCTTGACCGGCGGGCCGTCGGGGAACCCCGTCACGTCCATCACGCCACCGATGGCCTGAATCGTGAGGTCCATCGCCGGGTACTTCCGGTACGGGCCGTCCTCGCCGAACCCGCTCCCGTGTGCGTAGATGAGCTCTGGATTGTCCGCTTTCAGCGTGTCGTAGTCCAAGCCCAGACGCTCCATCGTCTCGACGGAGTAGTTCTCCACCAGCACGTCTGCGTCGCTGACGAGTTTCTTGAACAGTTCCTTCCCGCGCTCGCTCTTGAGGTTGAGCGTGATGCCCTCCTTGTTCGAATTGAGCATCACGAACTCCGGCGGTTCGCCCTCGTCGACACGGGCACGGAGTGGTTCGCCGTCCGGTGGCTCTATCTTCGTCACGTCGGCCCCGAGATACGAGAGCAGCATAGCACAGTACGGGCCGTTGTATATCTGCCCGAGGGTAACTACGTCTACTCCATCCAGTGCTTGCCGGTCCATACCAATATACCCCGCAATGTCGACACAAGAATCTTGTGTCAAAATCAGATACTTTCGACGCGGGGCTGTACCTCGTTTCCGAGCAGTTCGAGTGCGCCCATCGCCGTCTCGTGGGCCATGCCGGGCCACTGGACCCGGGCGACGACGTGGTCGACGCCGATACGGTCGTGCAGTTCCTCCAGTTCTGCCACCACGTCGTCCGGTGACCCGACGAGGTACCGCCCCTCGCGGGCCGCCTCGAACCGTTCTCTGTCGTCGTCCGGTCCCTCGTCCGCGGCCCCCCACTCCGCCAGCGAGTCGTACTTGTCCAAGAGGTAGGGCATCGCCGTCTCGACGGCGTCCTCTGTGGTCTCGGCGACGTAGATGTCCCGCCGGATGGGGCGACAGTCCGGGTCTTCGTCCAGTTCGCGCTCGTAGAGACCGGTCGCCTTCTCCAACTTCTCCACCGTCGAGACGGGGTCGATGAGCCACGCGTCGCCGCGGTTCGCCGCCCGCCGGACGGCCGCGGGCGCGGACCCGCCGAGCCAAATCGGTAGGTATGGTTCCTGTACTGGCTGGGGGTGGGCGGTGACGTTCTCGTAGTCGTAGAACTCGCCGTCGTACGTGGCGTCTTCGGTGGTCCACAACTGCCGGAGTACCTCGACGCTCTCCGTGACGCGGCCCTGTCGCTCGTCCTTGTCGATGCCGAGCGTTGCGAACTCCTGGTCACGGTAGCCTGCGGCGGCCCCGAGGACGAACGACCCGTCGGTGATGGCGTCGAGTGTGGCGGCCCGTTCGGCCACTAGACCCGGATGGTGAAGGGGGAGCAGGCAGACGCTCGTGCCCACCAGCATCTCGTCCCGGACGGCCCCGGCGGCCCGAGCGAGTGCGGTGAAGTTGTCGAAGTAGATGTCGTCGGTGAAGCGGTGTTCGCCGACGAACAGCGACGCGAACCCGTGGTCCGAGGCGGCCCGGGCCTGCCGAACTATCTCGTCCATACACCTCGCTGGGTCGCGGTCGTTCGGGTGCTGTGTGAGTGCCATCAGGCCGATGTCCATCCTCACGCACCTCCGAAGACGGCCGCCGGGTTCTGGCGGGCCATTCGGTCGAGGTCGGACGCGGAGACGCCGGCCGCCCGCAGTCGCTCGTGGAACTCGCCCAGTCCCGCCGGTGGGGACTCGCGGTCCGGTTGGCCGTAGTCCGTCGAGACGAAGTTTCGCTCGGGGCCGGTCTGCTCGATGGCGGTGACGATTTCCTCGAACATCGCACCGGGTTCGAAGGCGTCGGAGGCCGCCTGCGGTGCGTCGTCGCGGAACAGCGAGGTAATCCCGTCGGCCGTGGTGACGTAACACCGCTCGTAGTAGACGCCCTCGGTGGCGAGTTCTGCTTGCTCCTCGGGTGTCAGTCCCACGCCGTCGCGCGCGGCGTGGAACTCGGGGTGGGTGACCACTACGTCGCCGCCCGCGTCGGTGACGTATTCGACAACCTGCCGCGTCTCCTCGACGCCGATGTGGCCGGTGCCGACGGCCATGTCGTAGGCGAGCGTCTCGTCCAGTACGTCCCGTGCTGTCGCCGAGAGCGACCCCGACTCGTCCAGCAGGTCTACCGTCTCGGGTTCGCCTTGGTCGAGCATGTTCCGTCTGGCGGTCATCGTCGGGAGTTCGACCCGCACCGCCCCCATCTCGCCCGCGGCCGTCACGGCGTCGACGTTGAGGCCGCCGACGGACCGATTGAGGACTATCATTCCGGCAACGTCGATGTCCACGTCGTCGTCACGCTCGACGGTGGCCGCGAGCATCGCCGTCGGGAGGTGGTGGTTCTTCAGTACCAATCCGCCCATTCCCATCGCTGTCGCTTTCCGGGCGAGGGTCAGCGCGTCGTGTTTCCGCGGCCGAACGTCCGGGCCGGCGTGGACGTGGGTGTCCCACGCGCCCGCGACTGGGGTGGTAGCTGTCATGAGACTCGTACCGGTGAAAGGCCGCGCGACGGGAATAAACGTACCGCCCCGCCCGGTGGCTTTAAGACCGAGAACGCGCTGTCACGGTACATGACGCCACTCCGACCGAGCGAGGAGGTCGACTCGTGCAGGTAGCCGTCATCGGTGCCGGGGCACTCGGCTGTCTGTTCGGCGGCCGCCTCGCCGCCGACGGCCACGACGTGACGCTCCTCCACTACAGACAGGCCTACGTCGACGCCATCAACGACGCGGGCCTCCGCATCGAGAGCGACCTCGACGACACCGAGACGGTCGAGGTGTCGGTGCCCGCGACCACGGACGCGGCCGCCGCCGGGCACGTGGACCTCGCGCTGGTGTTCGTGAAGGCCCACCAGACCGGGACGGCACTCGACCAGCACGCCGCCTGCATCGGACCGGAGACGACTGTCCTCTCGCTCCAGAACGGCCTCGGTCACTACGAGGCACTGTGTGACCACGTCGGCGAGGAGCGCGCGCTCGCGGGCGTCACGTACCAGGGTGCGGTGGTCGAAGAACCCGGACTCGTGGAGCACACCGGGAACGGCGTTTCGACGTTCGGCGGCGCGGACGGCGAGGCGACGGCCCGCGTCGCGGCCATCCTCTCGGACGCCGGGTTTCCGGTGGAGACGACCGACGACCCCCGCGTGACAATCTGGCGGAAACAACTCATCAGCCTCCCTATCAAACCCCTCGCGGCACTGACGCGGCTCCCCAACGGGCAACTCGCCGCCGACGAGGCACTGGTCGACCTGATGGACCGCATCGTCACCGAAGCCGAGGCCGTCGCGGCCGCACGGGGCATCGACCTGCCCGACGAGGACTTCCTCGACACCGTGCTGCGGACCTGCGAGGGGTCCGCCGGGCACCGGTCGAGCATGCTGCAGGACGTGCTGGCGGGGCGGAAGACGGAAATCGACGCCGTGAACGGTGCCGTCGTGGACATCGCTCACGAGGAAGGCGTCGACGTGCCCGCGAACGAACTCGTCACGCGCCTCGTCCGCGGACTGGAACGGAGCTATCTGGACTGACTGCAGTCAGAAGTTCACTGCGTCCTGCCCTTTGAGGCCGAGGAACTCCCGGACCTGCGCGGGTGAGGCGGGTTCGCGTCCGGCCACGTCCCACGCTAAATCGACGATTTTCTCGACTTGCTCGGCGTTGCTCTCGGCGAGCGTGCCGCGTTCGAGGTAGAGGTTGTCCTCCAAGCCGACGCGGACGTTCGCCCCCATCGAGACGGCTTGGGTTCCCAAGGGGAACTGCATCCGCCCGGCACCGATGACGCTCCAGGAGGCGTCGTCGCCGAACAGCCGTTCGACAGTCTCGGCCATGTGTTGGAGGTGGGACTGGTCCGCGCCGATGCCGCCGTGGATACCCATGACGAACTGGAGGTGAATCGGCGTGTCGAGGATTCCGGCGTCCACGAAGTGCTTCGCGTTGTGGATGTGGCCCACGTCGTAACACTCCAACTCCGGCATCGTCCCATGCTCGTCGAACATCTCGAAGGCAGTCTTGAGCGACTCGAAGGTGTTCGGGAAGATGTGGTCCCACGTGTTGTCGAGGTACGCCTCCTCCCAGTCGTACTCGAACTCCTCGACGCCCCGAATCATCGGGTACAGGCCGAAGTTCATGCTCCCCATGTTGCAGGAGGCCATCTCGGGCTCCAGTTCTGGCACGACGGCCATCCGCTCCTCGACGGTCTGGTTCATCCCGCCCCCGGTCGTCGGCTGGACGATGGCATCCGTCTCACTCTTGATGCCCGACGCCACCTCGCGGAACAGGTCGAGGTCGCTTACCGGTTCGCCCGTCTCCGGGTCCCGGACGTGGATGTGGATGATGCTCGCCCCCGCCTCGGCGGCTGCGATACCCTCCTCGATTATCTCGTCCGGCGTCACCGGGAGGTGTTCTGACATCGACGGGGTGTGAATCGCGCCGGTGAGAGCGCACGCTACCACGACGTCGTCCATGCTGCGGGTCATGTGTCGGGCTGACAGATGATACCACTCCTCAAAAACGTTACTCCCGGCCGTCCTCGGCAACGACGCCCGCCGACACGAGGTCCGCGACGGTTCCCTCGTCGTAACCGAGTTCCGTCAGTATCTCCCGACTGTGTTCCCCGAGTGCGGGCGGGTCGCGTCGCTGTGTCGCCTCCATCCGGTTGCCACGAACCGGCGTCATCGCCGTCCGCCGTCGCCCACCTTCCACCCCCTCGAACTCTGCGAGGAGCCCAGTCGCTTCGAGGTGCGGGTCGTCCAGCAGGTCCGACGGCTGGTTGACCGGCGCGGCCGGAACGCCCTCCTCGCTGAGTGCGTCGACCAGTTCGGTGCGGTCCCACTCCCGCAGGTTCGACTGGACTGTCTCGACGAGCGCGTCCTCGTGTTCGTGGCGGGCGGCGGCCGTCTCGAAGCGTTCGTCGGCGAGCAGTTCCTCCATCCCCGTGGCGCGACAGAAGGCGGGCCAGTGACGCTCCGTCGTCACGCCGACGAACACGAGTTCGTCCGCTCGGTCCGTCTCGAAGATGTCGTACAGCGCGAACGAGGGATGAGAGGACCCGAGCGCGGGGTGGTCCGACCCGGTGATGTCGGCGTAGGTCATCCAGTATCCCATCCACTGGGTCGCCGAAGCGAACAGCGAGGCGTCTACTCGCTGTCCCTCGCCGGTGGCGTCACGCTCCCGGAGCGCGGTGAGGACGCCGATGGTTCCGTACAGTGCCGCGCCGATGTCGGCGATGGACGTGCCGACGCGGAGCGGTTTGCCCCCCGGTTCGCCCGTCATCGCCGAGAGACCGGACATGGCTTCCGCGACCATGTCCATCCCCGGTCGGTCGCCGTACGGCCCGTCGAAGAAGCCTTTGATGGAGAGGTAGACGAGGCCGGGATTATCGCGCGCGAGGTCATCGTAGCCGACGCCAAGGCGGTCCACTACGCCGGGACCGAGGTTCTCGATTACCACGTCAGCCGTCGCCACGAGGTCACGGTAGGCGTCCCGTCCCGCCTCGGACTGGAGGTCCAGTGCCAGCGAGCGTTTGTTCCGGCTGAAGGCGTCGATAATCGCCTCGCCGCTCGTACCAGCCTCGCGGACCACGTCGCCCGTCTCCGGGTGTTCGACCTTCACCACGTCCGCACCGAGATCGGCCAGCAGCAGGCTGGCGAACGGTGCGGCGACGATGTTCCCGACTTCGACGACGCGTGTTCCGTTGAGCGGGCTCGTGCTGTCGCCCATACGCCGTTCACCGCGCTCTGGGCAATAACAGTACCGACGGTCACTCGTCGCTGACGACGAAGTAGGAGACGCGCCCGAGTGCCACCGTCTTGCGTTCACCCTTGTACTGGGTGGTCACTTCGACTTGGATGACCGCCAGCGAGGACCCGGCGCGCCGTATCTCCGCGTCCGCTCGCAGGTCATCCGTCGACGGGCGGAGATACGAGACGTTCAGGTCCGCCGTCGCGTAGTCCGCCGTCTCGGGGTTCGAGAGCACCGTCCGCAGTGCCGTCCCGGCGGCGTTGTCGACGAGCGTGGCGACGGCCCCGCCGTGGACGAAGTCCGTCCCGGCGTTCACGACATGCTCGCTGTGCGGGAGCGTCAGCGTCGCCGTCCCGTCGTCGACGCTCTCGATTGCGATGTCCAGCCACGAGAGTAGTTCCGTGCCGTCGCGGAGGGCTTCCGACTGGGCGCGCCCGTAGTCCGGGTTCGATTCGGTCATTTGTCGGTGCCAATTCGGGGACGGGACAAGAAGGTTCCCCCGCTACCGGTGGGCCGCGAGCGTGGCACGCACGGCGTCTGCCCCCTCGGCGAACCGCTCGCGTTCCCACTCCGAGAGCGACCACTCGCGGATGGTCGTCACGCCGGCGTCGCTCACTTCGACGGGCACCGCGAGTGCCACGTCGGACTCGCCGTACTCGCCGTCGAGGGGCGTCGAGAGGCACAGCACGTCCTCCCGAGCATCGAGTATCGTCTCGACGGTGCGCGCGACGCCGGCCCCCGTCACCCAGCGCGACGAGTCGGCCGCGCCCCGCATCTGGACGATGTCGTACGGAATTTCGCGCACGTAATCGACGAGGTCGTCACGCTCGTCGTCCGTCACGGTCACCGACTGGCCGTCGATGGTCGCCCGCGAGAACACCGGCACGACGTGTTCGCCGTGCTGGCCCACGGTCGGTACCTCGACGGACGCAGGCGGCACGTCACGGCGCGCCGCGAGGCCGTGTGCGGTGCGGGCAGTCTCGGAGAGCGCGTAGCCGAGGAACCACGAGCGGTCCCACCCGACGAGGTCTGACAGCCGCTGTACCATCCAGTCGAGGGGATTCGTGACGACGAGGACGGGCACGGGGTCGATACCACGGAGTGCCTCGGCGACGGATTCGGCGACGGGGACGTTCTCGGGGAGGTACGTCTCGCGGCCGCCGCGCTGGTCGCCGCCCCGTTGGCGTGGCGCGCTCGCGGTGACGACCACGCAGTCCGCGTCTGCGAGCGCGTCCACCGAGACGGGGCCACCGCGGACCGTCCCGGTCACGTCGTCCCCGTGGGTCCCGCTGTGTTGGATGTCGATTCCGTGGCCGCGGGCGGCGTCGCCGTCGGTATCCAACAGCGTGATGTCGGGGTCGGACCGCCCGTGACGGAGCGCGAACGCGACTGTCGAACCGATGGTTCCGCCGCCGCCGACGATTGCGACGTGCATACGCGCTCTCTCGTGGGGACCCTCAAAAAACTGTGTCTTGGGTTGTCACACCGACCTATCGCTCGGGTTTCTCGGAGTGGGTCGGGACGCCGCGGACGGTGAGAACCTCGCCGATGACGAACGAGGCGGCGTCGCTGACGAGGAACTCGACCACGTCGGCGATCTCCTCGACGCGGCCGATGCGGCGGTCGACGGCCGAGCGGTCGATGCCGGCGGGGTCGACGTCGCCCGCCGAGACGGCACTCTTCGTGGCGATGAACCCCGGCGCGACACAGTTGACCCGCACGTCGTCCTCGGCCCACTCGTGGGCGAGCGACTTCGTGAAGTTCTCGACCGCGGCCTTCGCCGCGCCGTAGTGCGTCTCGTTGGGCGAGGCTTCCTGCCCGCGGACGCTGGAGACGTTCACGACGGACCCGCCGCCGTCTTTCAGCGCGTCGCTCGCTGCGTGGGTGCAGTTGAACACGCCGTTGAGATTGATGTCGAGGATGGTGTCCCACGCGTTCCTGCTCATCTCGTCGAACTCGACCATGAACGCGGCCCCGGCATTGTTGACGAGGATGTCCAACCCGCCGAACTCCTCGACGGTGCGCTCGACCATCGACTCGACGGACGCCTCGTCGCGCACGTCACACTCGATGGGGAGCGCGCGGCCGGGCCGGTCGCTCTCGTTTATTTCGTTGGCGACCGGGTCGACGTTGCCCTGCTCTCGCGAGCAGACGACGGTGTCGATGCCGTCCGCCGCGAACTGTTCTGCGATTCGTTTGCCGATACCGCTCGAGGACCCGGTTACGATAGCTACTGACCCGGGAATCCGAAACTCGGTCGTCACCATGCTAACTCGGTCCACACCACGAAGTCACCGTAGATAAAACTGTAGGGCACTGCGCGCGAGACGCTACCGGCGGCAGCAAAGAGTATATTACCCAACCGCCAGTACGTCGTTACCATGCCGGACAGTAACACGAGCGAGCAGGCCGACTCGGAGGGCCGTGGCTCCCGATTGCTCCGGGCCAAGTACGCGGCACTGCTCGCGCTCGGTATCGGTGGTGTGATTTACCATCTCTGGTTCGCCTACACGGGCGGCATCGAGATGGACAAACACATGATCATCCACCTCGGGATGATGATGCTCGCTGTCGGCATCGCTCAGTTCGACGTCAGGGCACTCTCGGGAGGACTCCTGCATCGACTGGACAACCTCGTGGTGATTCCGGTCGAGTCAGCCGCTGGCGTCGCCGTCGCCGTCTACTTCTGGACGAACTACAACCGACTCGCCTACCAGTCCATCGGCATCTACACCGAGATGGACTTTATCGTCGGCACCGTGTTGATACTGTTGTCGCTGGATTTGACCCGCCGGGCGTTCGGTATCATGCTCCCGCTGGTCGGCCTCGCGGGGCTCGTGTACGCGCTCTTTGGCCCGTACTTCCCCGGAATCCTCAATCACCAAGGCCTGCCGCTCGAACGGCTGGTGACCTCCTCGACGGTGGCGTTCAACGGCATCTACGACATCATCCTGCAGGTGTCGGCGACGTACATCGTGATATTCATCATCTTCGCCGCGTTCCTCGAGTCCTACGGCGCGCTGGGATACTTCATCAAGGTCGGCGCGAAGGCCGGGAGTTACTTCAAGTCGGGCATCACGCAGACGGCGGTGATTTCGAGCCTCGGGATGGGGTCGGTCAACGGGAGCGCGGCCGCCAACTCGGCGACGACGGGTGCGTTCACCATCCCCCTGCTGAAAGACCAAGGTATCGACAGGAACACGGCCGCTTCCATCGAGTCAGTGGCCTCGTCGGGTGGCCAGATTATGCCACCCATCATGGGTGCGGCGGCGTTCATCATGGCCGATATCACCGGGACGAGTTACACCCACATCATCACTATCGGACTCCTCCCGGCACTGTTGTTCTACGGCACAGTCGCGTTCGCAGTCCACTCGCTGACGCTCAAAGAGGGTGCTGACCTCGAAGAACTGACCGGAAACCTAGAAGAGGCCGATACCGAATTCGACGACGACTCGGAGGATGTCGTCCGGACGGTGGACGACATCTCGCTCGGCACACAGTCTGACCGGTCTGGTATTCTCGATGACACGAAGAAGTCAGGAGGTGTCCTCTCGGCACTCGTCGAGGGGATGTACCTGTGGTTGCCGGTGCTCGTTCTGGTCTACCTATTGATGGTGTTGCGGTTCACGCCGCTGTTCGCTGGCTTTTGGACTATCGTGGTCACGATTCCGACGGCGTTGGTCCAGCGGATACTGACGACAGACGACAACCGCGAGGCGGTGCGGACGTTCGTCGGTGACACGCTTGACGCGTGTCGGTTGGGTATCGTGAACACGGCTGCAATCGCACTGGCGACGGCAGTGATGGGCATGTTCGTGGGCGTGTTGAATCTAACTGGGTTCACGCAGACGTTCGCGCAGAGTCTGGTGAACCTCTCCGGCGGTGTGTTCGCGCTGTTGCTGCTGTTCGCGATGGTCGCTGCCATCCTCTTCGGGATGGGCATGCCGACGGTTGCGGCGTACATCGTCAGCGTCCTCCTCATCGCGCCGTCGCTGGCACAGCTCGGCGTGCGCATCGAGACGGCCCACTTCTTCGTGTTCTACTTCGCGATTCTGTCGGCGATTACGCCGCCGGTAGCCATCGCGTGTATCATCACGTCGGAGTTAGCGAACGGGAAATTCTGGCGGGTCGCCAAGAAATCGCTTCTCTTGGGTGCCCCACTGTTCGTACTCCCGTACGTGTTCGTAGCCAACGAGGAGTTGCTGTACTGGAGCGTACCCGGGACACTTGTCACCGCCCCGCTCGCGTTCCTCGGGTTGATAGGCATCTCGAACGCGTTGCTGAAGTACATGAACGGTCCGCTCAGTCGCCTCGAACAGGGCGGGTTGCTGGTGGCATCAGTGGGCGTGCTGTTCGCGCCGGTGCTGCCGATGAACGGGTCGATGGCCCTCGGCATTCGAGTCGCGTGTGCCGTCGCACTCCTCGCGTTCCTCGGCTGGAAGAACGACGTGCCGGCGCAACTCCGTCGTATCGCCGGGGCGGCGTAGCGTCGTCACCCGGTCCTACTGGTTCTGATAGTTCGGCTCACGGTCTTCCGCGAACGCCGTGACGCCCTCCTTCGCGTCCTCGGACTGGAGGAGGTGGTACTGGAAGGACTCCTCCAACCGCATCGCGTCCGACAGCGACATGTTCCGGCCACGGATGGCGAGTTCCTTGACGGCCTGCACGGCGAGCGGTCCGTTCGAGAGGATACGCGCGGCGAACTCCTCGGCGGTGTCCATCACTTCGTCGTCGGGGACGACGCGGTTGACCAAACCCCATTCGGCGGCCCGTTCGGCGTCGACGTGGTCGCCGGTCAACAGTATCTCCATCGCCGCCGTGTAGGGGAGTTGGCGGGCCGCTCGTTGCGTGCCGCCGTTGCCGGGGAGGATACCGCGTTTGACCTCCGAGAGACCGAACTCCGCGCTTTCGCCGGCGATGCGGATGTCCGTGGCGAGCAACAGCGTCGTCCCGCCTGCCAGACAGTAGCCGTCGACGGCCGCGATGACCGGCTTCCAGATTTCGAGACCGTTGTTCAGTATCTGCTCCTCTTGGGTCCGCCAGAACTCCGGCCACTCGACGGTCCCGGGTTCGACGGCTTCCTCCAGGTCGGCCCCGGCGGAGAACGCCCGGTCACCCGTACCGCTGACGATGGCGACCCACGCGTCCTCGTCGGCTTGGAACTCGCGCCACGCCGCCGAGAGGGCGGCGTACGTCTCCGAGTCCATCGCGTTCAGTTTGTCGGGGCGGTTGATTGTGACGTGTGCGAGGTGGTCCTCCACGTCGTACAGTACCTTCTCCGTCTCGGCGAGGATGCTGTCCGCCATGGCGACAGTCTGTGTCCGCGCGTGGCTTACAACTATCGGTGGTTGCGGGGGGTAGGCGGTCGGTGCCGCCCGGAGTGTCTCGACACGACGGGCCTCGACCGATGAGACGTAACTCGCCCCTACGCTACAGCTCCCACGTGTCGCCTTCGTGGGAATCGAGCCGTGCGGTCGTCGCTTCGGTCAGGGAGTAGTCGCCGTCCTCGACGACGACGAGGCCATCGTCCCGGAGGTGTTCGAGGTGGGCGTAGGACTCGCCGGGGCCGTGGAGGACGTGGATGTTTTCGAGGCTCCCGAACAGGTCCGCACTGACGGTCCACGCGTCGGCTGACCCGCGGCGTTCGAGTACTCGCAGGACGCGGAGGGCACGCTCCTCGTGGTGGGTCTGGATGTGCCGCGCTCGCGCAGTCGGGTCGTCGATGTGGTCGCGGTGGCCCGGCCACGCTCGCTCGAAATCTCGGGCCGCGAGTCGGTCCAGCGTGTCGAGGTACTTTGCCAGCGGCGCGTCGACGCGCACGTCGGCACCGCCCACGTTCGGGGTGTACTGCGGGAGGAGTGCGTCTCCGGTGAGTACCTCGGTTCCGCCCTCGACCACGAACGCACAGAGACCGGCGGTGTGGCCGGGAGCGTGGAGGACCTCTAGCTCGTCACCGGCCACGTCGAAGCGGTCACCGTCGGTGAATGTCTCCACCGTCGCGGGTTCGCCGTACCCGTCCTGTGACCCGTCGAGATAGCCGACGAGACCCTCTTGTTTCGCCTGCGGCATCCCCCACTGGTCGAACAGATTTTCGTACGTCTCGAACAGGTCGCTCCACGCGTCCTCGTCGCCGCTGGCGAGGAGCGCGTCGTCCTCGTGTACGTACACGGTGGCGTCGCTTTCGGCCTGAATCTCGCCGACCAGTCCCGAGTGGTCGGCGTGGTAGTGCGTGAGGAAGACGCGCTCGATGTCAGAGAACGAGAGTCCGTGGTCCGCGAGTCCCGACTGGAGCTGTGCCCGCGTGTCGGGTGTCGAGATGCCGGTGTCGACGAGCGTCGTCGGTCCCTCTGTGAACAGATACGCGTTGTTTTCGCCCTCGAAAACTGTGTTGCCAAGTGACAGCCGGTGCATGGCCCGGTGTTGGTCACACCGTGTCAAACCGGTTTCGGTCGGTCGAGGGTGCGGTTTTAATTACCGTGGCCAGCAATGCTGGGCTATGTTCGAAGTCGTCCTCGCAGTCGACACTGACACAGACCGCGCCCGCAATCAAGCCGCCGCCATCGCCGAACTGCCGGATGCCGCCAACTCCGTCACCGTGACGGTGTTACACGTGTTCTCGGAGCTACAGGGCGACGAGGGCCGTCAAATCGACATCGAAGACTACGCCGACGTGCCGGATGCCGTGCGAGTCGCCGTCGAGACACTCGAAGAACACGGCGTACACGCGACGGCGCGAACCGAGAGCGGCACCCCCGAAGCCGAGATACTCCGGGTGGCGCGCGAACTCGACGCCGACCGCATCGCCGTCGGCGGCCGCAAGCGCAGTCCCGTCGGCAAAGCCGTCTTCGGGAGCGTCTCGCAGGGACTCATCCTCAACGCCGACCGTCCCGTTCTCACCGTCGGGAACTACGAGACGGAGTGACTCCGGTCGCGTCGGTGCCGGAGCGGCTACTGCGTGGAGTCCAGCGCGCCGCCGTCGACCGGTATCGCCGCCCCGGTGACGTAACTCGACAGGTCCGAACTGAGGAACGCGACCAGTTCCCCGAGTTCCATCGCGTCGCCGAACCGTCCGAGCGGCACCTCGTCCGCGGCGACGCTGGCACTGCCCGAGTCCTCCCGGCGGGGCGTGTCGAACAGCCCCGGCATGATCGCGTTGACTCGCACGTCGTCCCCGAACTCGTAGGAGAGGCACTTCGAGACGCCCATCGTCGCCATCCGGATGCAACTCGACAGCGGGTTGCTCGGCGACGCCTCCTTGGTTATGAGCGAGGTAATCGAGACGATGGTGCCGCCGCCGTCGGCGCGCAAGTGCGGTTCGGCCGCCCACACCGCCCGAACGACTGCCATGACGAGCAGGTCGAACGTTTCGTACCAGTCCTCGTCGGTCGTCTCGAAGAATCCTATCCGTGGCGGTCCGCCCGCGCTGGTCACCAGATGGTCGAGACGGCCGAATTCCTCGACCGGTCGGTTCACCAACTCCACGATGGCCTCGGGGTCGGTGATGTCGGCGCGGTGGCCGACGACGGCCACGCCGTCGGCTGCCGCTTCTCTCACTTCCTCGACGGCCGCGTCCAACTTCTCCGGGTCCCGGCCGTTGACCACCACGTCGACGCCCTCCCGCGCTAGGGTCTTGGCCGACGCCTTCCCGAGACCGCTGCTCGATGCCGTCACCAGTGCCGCGTTCCCGTCGATGCCGTAGTTCATGGGTCGTGTCCCTCACTGTCGGTCCGTGCCGTTCGTCCTCGTGTCCGTCTCATCGGCCTCGGTACTCCGCCTCTCGGTCCTCGAGGAAGGCCTCGATTCCCTCTTCGCGGTCCTCTGTACTGAACAGGAACGACCCGGCGACGCGCTCGAAGTCGAGTCCCGCTTCCTCGTTCAAGCCGCGGTTCATCGCTTCCTTCGCCATCCGCTGGGCGACCGGTGCTTGGCTGGTCAGTTGCCCGGCCATCGCGTCCACCTCGTCCTCGAACTCCTCGGCCGGGTAGACGTGATTGGCGAGTCCGATGTCCTCGGCTTCGTCGGCCTTCACGATGCGGCCCGTCAGGACCAGTTCCTTCGCCATCCCGGTTCCGACCGCCTGCTGGAGGCGTTGGGTCCCGCCACCGGCGGGCAGGACGCCGATGGTGACCTCCGGGAGGCCGAACAGGGCGTCCTCCGAGGCGAGGCGGATGTCACAGGCCAGCGAAATCTCCGTGCCACCGCCCAGCGCGGGGCCGTCGACGGCGGCGATGGTCGGCTTGGGTAGATTCGCGACGTAGTTGTACAGTCCCTGCGCGTGTTTCGTCACGTACTCCATCGCCTCCATGTGGTCGAACTCGGAGAACGAGTCGATGTCGCCGCCCGCGATGAACGCGCCGTCGCCGGCACCGCGGAGGACGACGGCCCGCACCTCGTCGTCGTCGGCCACGTCCTCGAAGGCCGCCCGGAGTTCCTTCCGGGTCGGGATGTCCATCGCGTTGCGCTTCTCCGGCCGGTTCACGGTGACTGTGGCGGTGCTGTCCTCTCGGTCGACTACCACGCGGTCTGACATCGGCCAATGGTTTCGCGTGTGGTATAATAACTCTTGTCAGGCGTCGACCGACCAGCCGACGAACTCCTCGTCTTCCTCGATTGGTATCGACAGCGCGCTGAGGAACCGCTGGGTGGCGAGGTAGTGCGTCGCCAGCAGCGTCACGCCGACGAGCGTCGACTCGTCGAGAAACTCCGCGGCGGCGGCGAAGACGGCGTCGTCCACGTCGTCGGTGGCGACGGCCTGCGCGTAGGACAGGACCGCCGCTTGCCGGTCGTTGAGGGCGTCGAGGCGGTTCTCGGAGATGGCGGCGAGTTCGTCGTCCGTCACGCCCTGCTCGCGAGCAACCGGGAGGTGTTGGTGCCACTCGTAGGCGGCGTCGAGTTCCCGGCCGACGGCGAGGATGACGCGCTCCACGTCGGCCCCGTCGAGGCCGCAGTCCTTCCACAGTGCCGACCCGTAGCGCATGTACGCCTGCAGCGTGTCGGGGTTGTTCGCCATGACAGTGAGGAGATTGATTTCGCCCATCGCGTCCTCCGAGAGCAGGTACTGGTAATCCTCCGGAAGGTCCGACTGCGTTCGGTAATCGAGCCGTGGCATAACACAGTACACGGACAGCATCGTCAAGAATCTCCCGGTCACGAAGCGGGGGATGCCAGCCGCCCGGAAGAAAGCCGAATGACCGCATCCCACGCACGGAACCGCCGGAATCACATGACTTATTTTCCGGTGGCCGGAAGTCGGTTGGCGTGGAGAAGCAGTGGCGCGTGTTGGGCGTCATGTTCGTCGTGCAGGTAGTCGGGAGCTTCGCGTACATCGCCTTTACCGTCCTCACGCCCTTCTTCAAGTCGGCTTTCGAGGCGTCGACGGGCGAAATCGGGTTGCTCGTGACGCTGCTGTACCTCGGCTACTTTCTCTCGCTGACGCCGGGCGGCATCATGACCGACCACGCGGGCGAGCGAGTGACGCTGATGGCGGGACTGGGGAGCGTCGCGCTGGTCGCCGTCGCGCTCAGTGCCGTCACCGAGTACTGGATGCTGGCCGGGGGTATCCTCTTGGTCGGACTCGCGTACGGTACCATTCCGTCGGGGACCAACAAAGGTATCTACGACGCGTTTCCGCCCGACCAGTTGACCGTCGGCATCAGTGTCAAACAGGCGGGCGTGATGGTTGGCGGGGCGGCCTGTGCGGCCCTCCTCCCGTGGGTGGCACAGACGTGGGGGCTGGCGCCGACGCTCGCGCTCGTCGGCGTCCTCGTGTCGGGGACGTTGCTCCCGCTGTACGTCTACAGGGGCGAGGACCCGGCCTCCGCCCGGCGGGTGCCGTCGACCACACACGTCGGCGAACAGTACCACCGGATGTGGGGACTCGCGACCGAATCCCGGGTCTTCCCACTCCTCGTCAGCGGCGTGTTGTTCGGCGTCTCCCAGTTCACGCTGATGGCGTACGCCGTCCTCTACCTCACGGAGTCGCTCCTCCTCGCCCCTACTATCGCGGGACTGGTGTACACAGCGATGCAGTTGGCGGGACTCGTCGCTCGAACGGCTCTCGGCGTCCTGACCGATTCGTGGTTCCGCACTCGAAAGCACGTCGTCCTCGTCGCACTCGGTGTGGTCGGCGCGCTCGGCTACGTCCCGCTCGCCGTCCTCACCCCGGGGGCCGAGTTGTGGCTCGTCGTCGCCGTGAGCCTCGTCGTCGGTGCTGTGTCGCTCGGGTACAACGGCGTCTACCTCACCATCGCGAGCGAATTGGCCGAGGCGGACGAAACCGGCGTGGCGACGGCCATCGGCATCTCGGCCGTCATGGTCGGTGCGGTCACGTTCCCGCCGTTGTTCGGGACGCTCGTGGACGTGACGGGAAACTACAGCCTGCCGTTCGCGTCTCTGGGCGTCGTCATGCTCTGTGCCGGGGCGTTCGCGGCGCGCATCGACACTGGCGAGTGAGCGCGCTCAGTCGAGCGGCATCGGGTCGATGTCCTCGTAGCCTTTCAGCAGGTTCCGTGCAATCGTCTTGAGGTGGATTTCGGTCGGCCCCTCGCCGATGCGGCGCACACGGGCCTCGCGGAGCCACCGTTCCAGCGGCAGGTCGCCGTCGACGCCCATCCCACCGTGAATCTGGACCATACGGTCGAGCACTTCCCACAGCGTCTCGGTGGACTGGTACTTGGCGATGGACGCCTCGTGTCGGATGTCGTTGCCCGCGTCGAACTCGGAGGCGGCGTGGTAGACGGAGTACTTCGCGGCTTGGAAGTCGACGGCCGACTTGGCAATCTTCCACTGGACAGCCTGCTTGGAGGCGAGTGTGTCGCCCCCGACGACCCGGTCGTTCGCCCAGTCGATGCCCATCTCGATGGACTGGTGAATCGGACCGAGGCAGTTAGCGGCGTACAACACTCGGGACTCGCCGAGACACTCTTTCGCAATGCCGAGACCCTCGCCCACCTCGCCGAGGACGTTCTCCTCGGGGACGCGCACGTCCTTGAGCGTCACCTCGAAGGGATACTCCGGCCGGATAACCGGCATGGACCGGCGGGAGATGCCGTCGTCGTCCGTCGGGACGAGGAAGGTGGTGATGCCGTGTTCGTTCACATCGCTAGTCTTGGGTTTCGTCCGGGCGAACAGGATGATGAAGTCCGCGTCGCCGGCCCACGAGATGTAGTGTTTCGTGCCGTTGATGACCCACTCGTCGCCCTCTTTCTCCGCACGGGTCTCCATTCCCCGTGGGTCGGACCCGGCGGCCGGTTCGGTCAGCCCGAAACAACTCTGCATTTCGCCGTTGATACAGGGCTGGAAGAACCGCTCTATCTGGTCCTCGTTCGCGGTTTCGAGATATGCCGACGGCTCCCCGACGGTGAGACCTGGCCCGAGTTCGATAACGCCGAGTCCGGGCTGGTACAACCCCATCTTGTGTTTCGAGAGTTCTTCGAGGACGACACACCGCTCGACGAGGCTCAGGCCGCCGCCGCCGTACTCTTCGGGGACGCCCATCGCCCAGAAGCCAGCTTCTTGGGCCCGCTCCCGGAGACGTTCGCGGTCGTCCTCGGGTATTTTGATCGGGTGGGGTCGGACGTTGTCGGTCAACTCTGGGTTCTCGGGGTCGAGTTCGTGATAGCGCTCGATCTCGTCGCCCACTTTGTTGAGTACCGGTCGGAACTCCTCGTCGACGAACCGGCGTATCTCCTGCCGCAGCATCCGCGTCTGTTCCGAAAACTCTAGGTTCATCGTACCACACCTCGCTTCGGAAAGCGTCGAAGTAAGTGTTGTGGTGACCCACAGCAGGCGATTACTTGTACGCGATATCTAGCTCAAGTTCGTTCCGGATGCCGAGTATGCTGTCGGGGAGTTCCTCGGTGAACCAGTCGCCCCGCATCCGGTGGGCCGGCCCCGCGACGCTGATGGCACCGACCACCTCGTCGGATTCGTTCTCGACGGGGGCGGCGACGGCCCGCAACCCTTCGATGTGCTCCTCGTAATTGAACGCGTAGCCGCGTTCACGAACCTCCGCCAAGGCCGCGAACAGTTCTTCCTCGTCGGTGATGGTGTTCGCGGTCAGTTCGGGCAGTCCCTTCCGCTCGATGACCCGGTGGACCTCGGACTCGGGGCTGAACGCGAGGATGGACTTGCCCGCCGCCGTCGCGTGGAGCATCGACCGCCGCCGGCCGAGGCGACTCCCGGTGCTGACGGCACGTTCGCCCGTGGCGATGCGGACGTAGACGCCGTCCCCGTGTTCCTCGACGACGAACTGGACTCGCTCCCCGAGGTCCGCGGCGAGTTCCTGAATCTTCGGCTCGACGAGCGTGTATATCTCGTTGCGGTCCTTCACGAACTCCCCGAGTTCGAGGAATCGAAGGCCGAGCTTGTACTCGCCGTCCTCTTGGACGATGTACTCGTTCCGCCTGAGCGTCGCGAGGTGATTGTGGACCGTACTCTTCGGCCACCCGAGGCGGTCTGCGAGTTCCGTGACGCCGACGCCGTCGTGTTCCCGCAGGAGTTCGAGGATGCGAATGGTCTTGTTGACCGCTTCGACTTCGTTCTCGTTCTCGCCGAGGTCAGGGGCCATACCACCCTCATGAACACACACCCTTGTAACGTTCACGCTGGCCGAACACCGCGGCGTTGCCCAGTATAGGCTGATTCAGCCCCCTCCGTGTCCTCTGTGGAGACACGACCCGAACGATGGTGTTCTGTGTGAATGAACGCGCTTGACCGAATCGAACCAACAGACAGCTCGGTGACTTACGCCGCTACTTCTTCCGGAGAGACAAAAATACGAAGAACGGACGTGAACGCGCCTCTCCAGCCGGTCGGATACTGCAAAAATGTTCACTGATACTGAACCAACTGAGGTGATTGTTCTCGTGCCACACGGAATGCGTTCAGAACGTCTCGAACTTATCACGCCGGTAGAGGTTCATCTCACTCACCGTGTCGACATCTTCCTGCCGGAGCATGAACCGGATGGCCGCACCGATCGCCTCGGGGTCGGTCACCGCTCCTTCGTCGTACCTGTCTTTGGACTGCTCACCCCGGCCGGACCCGAACTCCGTCCGGACTTCCGAGGGGTTGACGACAGAGACGGCTACCCCGTCGCCGCCCACCTGTCCCTGTAGACTGTGTGCGAACCCGCGCGTCCACCACTTCGTCGCGGCGTAGACGGGGTTCGAACTGCGGGGGTACTGACCGGCGAAACTCGCGACGAACACCACCGTGCCGTCCGTCTTCTTGAGGTGGGGGAGTGCCGCACGGGACGCGTAGAACATCCCGTCGGTGTTGACGTCCATCATCGTGTGATAGTCCTCGTCGTCCATCGTCTCCACCTCGCCTTCGAACACCAGTCCCGCGTTGTTGACGAGTGCGTCGAGTGCTCCGTGTTCGTCGACGGCGGCTTCGACGAGTTCGTCGACTTGCTTCCGCTCGGTCACGTCGGTTGACACCGGCGTCGCCGTGATGTCGTGTTCCCGTTCGAGTGTCGTTGCGATGTCTTCGAGTCGGTCGAGTCGGCGGGCCGCGAGGACGACGTTCGCGCCCGCTGTCGCGACAGCGTGTGCCGTCGCGCGCCCGATACCGGCACTCGCGCCCGTGATGACTACCGTGTTGCCGTCGATAGACTGCATACGGCACGGGACTACCGAGACGGGCAAAAGCGTTTCCCGCAGACTCGTTCGCTACGTAGCCGACGGTCCACACGACGACCCACGCGGCTGTTCAGTATCGTAGGACAGCCGCCCAAAGGTAAATTACATACATATACGTGTAATGCCTGGCGCAGAGACCGCAGCTAAACAACTCAGTTTTAGTAGAATATCTTACTATCTAGAACTCGGATTTAAAAACAATGACGAGAAAGGCATCGTTCAGATGCAATACCATTCACTAATGTGTTATATAAAATTTACTTGTACTCTCTCGCGGTAGAACCGTACTACCGGTACCTGCCGCCGGCCGAAAGAGCTGGCTGTCTCGGTAAAAGCCTCCTACTGGTCCGAACCGGCGGTTCCGGGCCGTCGGGAGTGCGGGCCGTGCCGCATGCCTGCATCGACCGACCGGTCGCCCCCGAGCACCGTCTCCGGGTCAGGAATCTCGTCGCCACGCCTCCGTGAGCCGTTCTCGCTCGCACGTACTCTCATATTATGTGCGATATAACAATCCGGCTTCTCCGCGGGCCTGTGGACATGATACGACGCACAGAGAGGACGCGGAAAACCAGTCCCACGGAGAGACGCCCGAAACGATGAGCTACAAGGAATCCGAGTCGGGAATGGCGCGGGTCCTCCTCAGCCACGTTCGGCATCACTCGGACCTCCTCCTCATCGTCGGGTACGCCGCCGTGATGGACGCCGTCCTCATCGACGGTGGATTCGGCGGGCCGCTTGGAGTGCTCCTCGGGCTTCCCTTACTCGCGTTCGTCCCGGGCTACGGACTGCTCGCCGCCTTGTTCCCGCGACAGTACAGAACCATCCCCGGCGAGCGGTCGTTTGCAGAGGTGGGCCGAGGCGCGCTGAGTGCGTTCGAGCGAGCGACGCTCTCGTTCGGCGTGAGTGTCGCGCTCTTGCCACCGTTTGCCCTCACGCTCGAACTGCTCGGCGTCGGCTTCGGTTCGACGACTGTCGTCGCCGCGCTGAGCGTCTTCCTGTTTGTGGTGGTCGTTTTCGCGCTGATTCGCCGGCTTCGCGTCCCGGAATCCGAGCGGTTCACCGGGTCACTGCTCGACTGGGGGACACGACTTTCTGCGACCCTCTCCTTCGAATCACGGCTCGACGCCGTGCTGACTGTCGTCCTCGTCGTCGCGGCACTCGTCGCCACGAGTGCCGTCGGTGTGGGCATTGTCGCGCCGTCCGACGGCGAGACGTTCACGAACGTCGCGCTGTTGACCGAGGACGCGACCGGGAACCTCACCACCGCGAACCCCGAGTCGAACCTCACTATCGGTGAACCCCAGTCGTACGTCGTCGCCGTCGAGAACCACGAGGACCGAACCGTCGGGTACACGCTCGTCGGGGAGATACAGCGCGTCGACCGCACCGACGGGAGGGTCGATGTCACACAAGAGCGGGAGTTCCTCCGACGGTCGGACACTCTCGCGTCGAACGAGTCGTGGCACGCGAACATGTCCGTGACGCCACGGACGACCGGTGACGACCTGCGAATCACTTACCTCCTCTACCGTGGTGACCCGCCGAACAACCCGAACCAAGCGAACGCCTACCGGTACGTCCACGTGTGGATAGACGTGTCTGACACACCGGCCTGACCGGTCTGTTCGACGTGGATGGCCGGTTACCCCCGCGGTGTCGGGCCGTAGGGTCGCCATTACAAAGACTGTTTCACGCTGATTCATCGACGAGATGGAGTCGTACCCGTTCGTCGACCAGCCAACGCGTCGCCCGGAAAGTGTAACTCGGACGCTACCCCGTCGCCGACGGGGCGGACAGTGGGGTGAACCGCCGTGATGTTCGGCCGCCGAACCGCGAGTGACTGTTCGGTGGGTATCCTCGGTGTCGGAAACATCGGGAAAGTTCACCTCGAATCCGCCCGAGCGATGCGCGGGGTCAGCGTCGTCGCGGCCGCCGACACCGTCGCGGCGAACCGGCAGTACGCGCGACGCCGGGGTGTCGAGTCCGTGTACGAGGACTACGACCGGTTGCTCGCCGCGGAGTCACTCGACGCCGTCGTCGTCGCACTCCCGCCGTTCCTCCACGCCGACGCCGTCGCGGCGGCGGCCGAGCAGGGGTGCGACGCCTTCGTCGAGAAGCCACTCGGCCGGTCCGTCTCGGAGGTAGACCAGATGCTCGATACTGCGGAGCGTGCTGGCATCTACGTCGGCGTCGACCACACGCTTCGGTACCTGCCCGGCGTCGAGGCTGTCAAGGAGGCCTACCGCGAGGGACGCGTCGGCCACGTCCCGTTCGGGGCCGTCTCCCGTGTCAACTACGGCCCGTTTCAGCGGCCGCCAGCAACACGGGACTTCCCCGACTGGCATCTCGACCCGAACGCGGCCGGCGGTGGCGTCCTCGTCGAACTCGGCATCCACCTGTTCGACGTGGTGGACTGGCTGTTCGGGGACGTGCGCGTCGTCGCGGCCGAGACTGATAGCCAACTCGCACTCGACGTCGAGGACACCGCGACGGTCCTGTGCCGCTCCGAGTCGACCGGGACCCACGTCACGCTCCACTGTGGGGCCTACCAGTGGGAAGATTTGGACGAGTTCAACATGTCCCTCCGGTTGGAGGGCGTGACCGGCACGCTGGACTACGACGAATTCGCGCCGTCGAACTTCTACGCGAACGCGGCGCGGAGCGGGCTTCGGAACGTTGCCAAGCGGATACTCGGGGAGCGACCGGACTACTACGCACCGACGTACTACCTGCAAGCACACTACCGGGCACTGCAGGCGTTCATAGAGGCCGTCGACGCCGGAGAGGAACCGCCGGTGAGCGGAGACGAGGGCCGCCGGACGCTCGAACTCGTCGCCGCAGCCTACGACGCGGCGGAGACGGACGCTGTTCCGCTGGAGGTTGCATGACGGTCCACGGACTCCGACTCTCGGACCTCGAAGAGGCCACCTGTCGCAGTGCCGCCGACACGCTCGTCGAGCGCGTCGGTATCGACGGCACCGAGGGCGTGACCATCGTGGCCGATGCCCACTACCCGTACCACCCGACGACGGGCATGGTCACGAATCCCGTGGTGGTTTCGGCACTAGCGACGGTGCTGTCCGAACACGCGGACGGTGGGGACGTGACGGTGTGTCTCGCCGATGGCGGGGAGGTGGACCCGGCCCGTGTCGGTCGGATGCTCGGGTACGACCGGCGTACCGTCGCAACCCCGGACGTATCGCTCGATGGTGTCCACGCCGACAGCCCCGGCACGCTCGGTGCCGCCCGAGTCCCCGACGCGCTCCTTGACGCGCCCGTCGTCGTCGTCCCGAGTGGCCGCGTGGACCACGAGACGGGCATCGCTGGCGCGCTGACGACACTCACCCGTGCCGCTGGGGGCGACCCGTCCCGGACTGGGGACGTTCGGACCGTCGCTCGAACAGTCGACCCGGTCGCCGCAGTGGTCGATGCGACGTACACCTTCACCGGTGACCCCTACCGCGCGTCGGCACTCCTCGCTGGCCCCGATGTCGAGGCCATCGACCGGATTCTCACCTCGCTCTTGTCTGTCGACCCCGACGAGGTATCCTCCGGCAATTCCCTCGAAGGTACTGAAATGCCGTCGGTCCGCGGCATCGACCTCGACACTCTCCGACAGAAACTCCCCGACGGCGAACCCCCAAACCCTGACGGCCCGAGCCCCCTCGTTCGAGCAGGGTACCGCCTCTACACGGCGGTCAGCGGCGACATCTACCCGCCACACCTCAGGGGGGAGCGATGACCGGGATGCAGCCGGTGTTGGTGACGGGTGCGACGGGGTTCATCGGGACACACCTCGTCCGCGAACTCGACGAGAGGGGGTGGGACGTTCGTGCGACTCGGCGGCCGACCTCGGATACATCCGCTCTCTCCGACACCGACGTGAAGTGGGTGACTGCCGACGTACTCGACGCGGCGACGGTCCGCGACGCCGTCTCCGGCTGTCGGTCGGTCGTTCACTTGGCAGGTATCGGTTTGGCGTCAGGGCCGCCCGAACGAGTCCGCGAGGTGAACGTCGCCGGGACGCGTAACGTGTTGGCGGCAGCGGACGATGCCGGTGTAGCGCGCGTTCTCTTCGCCAGTACCGCCGGCACACGCCGGAGCGAGGGGGTGGCCGACGAGACGGACCTCGCACCGCCAATCGGACCGTATCAAGAGGCGAAGCTGTCTGCCGAAGGACTCGTACAGGAGTACTACGACGACGGGTTGGACGTGGTGACAGTTCACCCCACGTCGGTGTTCGGGCCGGGTGACACCGAGTTCACCGGGCGACTGTTGCGGACGGTGACCGACCCGAAACTGTTCGCGTCGCTCCCCGGCGGCGTCAGTTTCGTGGGCGTCACGGACGTGGCTAGAGGGATGCTGGCCGCGCTCGAACGTGGCGACCCCGGAGAACACTACATCCTCGGCGGGCAGAACCTCACTTTCCCGGCAGCACTCGACCGCATCGCCGAGACGGTGGACGGTTCGAGCCCACTCCTCGAAGTCCCTGCCCCAGTAGTCCATACACTGGGCCACGTCGCCGAGGCGAGCGACGAGTACCTCGGCGTCCGTTTCTTCCCCTTTACAGCCGATATGGCTCGACTCGCCACGACGGAACTGTTCTACTCCTCGGAGAAGGCGGCGTGTGAACTCGGCTACGACTACCGCCCGCTCACCGACCACGTTCCGGCGGCCATGGCGTGGTACCGGGACACGAACGACTGACTCATTCGAGATACCCGAGTGACTCTAGCCGTGACTGTACGTCGGCCTCGCTGACGCCATCGGTCGCTGTCTCGTCGTCAGCCTCGCTTTCCACTCGCGCGAGCGTCTCACGGAGTACGAAAGTCACGTAGTCGGCCGACGACTCGAAGTCGGTCACGCGTACCCGCTCGTCCACACGGGCCACGACACGTGACGGGAGTTCGACCGCTTGCCGGTCTTCAGTGTCTCGACTGGGTTCGCCCGTCGGGCCATCGGACTGCAGGTCTGACATCGTTGTCGAGGGTCGGGCCACAGGCAAAGTTATACCGCGGCTACTGTGGTACATCCCGAAAGAATTTTGCGCCGTGTTACCGACACACATTCCAATGCTGGCGACACGACCGAACTGAACCTCATATTCAAACTTGCCCATGCCGCCGCGTTCGGTCGGTTGCTTCCTGCATTGAAGCAGTACATAACTTTGGTCCGAACCGGACAGACAAGCGGTACATGAGTCAACACCGAGCGGTCGAACGGGACCGGACGGTCCCGTCGACGCCGGTCCGAGCGGACGCCACCGCTATCACCGTCGCCGACGTCCAGGTCGATGGCAGCGATGTCGTCTGTACAGTCGACGTTCCCGGCCGACTACAGCGGTTCTTCCGCGACGACACATTTTCTGTCAGTTACGATGTCGACGTTTCGACCGTTCCCGAACACGTCCTGACGATACCGGTGGTGGGCCACGTCTGTCCCGTCGCATGGGCAACCGGCACCGACGTGACAGTAGGAGCCATCGACCGCGAGTTCGCGGACTCACTCCCCACTGTCAGGGCCGCACTCCACGAGATGTACCCCGAATTCGTGACGACGGAGGGTGAGGTGCGACCGACAGAAGTCGTCGACGAGCGACCTGATCGCCCGTTCGGAGAGACGGCACAACTGTTCAGCGGTGGTGTCGACTCTCTCACGACGTACGTTCGGCACCGCGAGGAGAACCCGACGCTGATTAGTATTCACGGGTGGGTCATCGACGACGACAATGCCCAGCGGTGGGACGAGACGCAATCGTACTTCGAGGAGTTCGCGGCACAGCGTGGACTCACTCACCGGACAGTTCGCTCGAACATGCTGTCGTTCCTGAACGTACCGATGCTCGACGCCCACTACCGGCAGTACCACGGCGGGAGTTGGTACAGCCACGTCGGGCACGGACTGGGGCTGTTGAGCCTCTGTGCACCGCTCGCGTACGCCACGGGGATTGGGATGCTCCGTATCGCCTCTTCCCACACCGAAAAATACGAGGGCATCCCGTGGGGCTCACACCCGACTATCGACGACGAGATCAACTGGTCCGGGACGCGGGTTGCCCACGACGGCTACGACCTCTGCCGGCAGGCGAAAGTCGAGCGAATCGCCGAGTACGTCCACGAGACGGGCGACGACGACTTCACCATCCGGACCTGCCTGTACGACGAAAACGGCGGCAACTGCAACGCCTGTGAGAAGTGTTACCGAACGATGCTCGGACTGCGCTTGGCGGGACTGGACCCCAACGAGTTCGGGTACGACTACTCACACGACGTCCTCAGCGATGTCGTCGACGGGTTCGAGAACAACGAGTGGATTCTGATAGAGGACAAGCCGTTCTACTGGCGGGAGATACGGTCCCGGGTCCCCGACGACGACAGCGACGAACCGCCGGAAGTGCGTGCGTTCTACGAGTGGCTCCGGGACGCTGACTTCGACGAGTTCACCGAAGCGGCAACCTCGCCACTGAAACACCGCGCGGTCCGCCTCGCCGCACGGCACACACCGTACCGCCTGTACGCGCCGCTGTACCGACTCTACGACGGTGTGATGGACAGGCTTTCGGGCGGCAGTGCGTGAAGAAGGTCAGACGTCCAGTACTTCGCCGACGGTGTTTCGCATATCCCGGACGAACGGCCGTGGGTCGTCGACGGAGAGGTAGTCGAAGCGTGGGTGCCGGACGAGGGATGTCCCGATGTCGGCGACCGATTCACCGAGTGACGGCCGTTCTACGAGCGGGTACTCCTCGCTGAGGACGCTGTGGAGATAGAGCAGTTCCCCACGGAGCAGGTGTCCGGCGACGCCCACGTCGAAGTCGGCGTCTATCTCGTCGCCACGGCCGGTGGCGAGGAGCCAGTAGTAGTACGGAAAGTCGACGCCGGCTTGAATCGTGAACGGGAGCGACGTCCAGAAGCGCGGGTTTATCTCCATCAGTTTGAACTCGTCCGTCTCCGGGTCACGTAAGAACTCGACCATCGCCAGCCCGTGCCAGTCGAGTTCGTCGAGTAGTCGCCGCCCCGACGAGGCCAGTTCGGGGATGTCCACGGACTGCCGGAAGGAACTCGGTCCGCCGCTGTACTTGTACCCTCGCCGCTGGCGATGCTGGAACGTCGCGACCGGGTCCCCCTCGTCGTACAGCGCGAAGAAGGCATACTCGTCGGAGTCGGGAATGTACTCTTGGACGAGCGGGACGTGCCCCATCTCCTCGCGGTACGACTGTATCGAGGGCCGCTCGCCGCGTGCGACGTAGTCGGTGGAGTTGTCGTGGCGGTGGCTCTCCGCGAAGGCGCGGTGATACTCGGCCGCGTGGAGCGTGAAGCGCGGCTTGACGATGACCGGTCGGTCCCAATCCTCGAACTCGTCGAGCGTCGTCGTCTCCGGGGTCGAAACACCTGCCGTCTCCGCCGCGTCGAACAGTTCGACCCGGTCCTGTACGCGTCTGAGCGTCTCCAGCGGCGGCCACAGCGGGCTGACGTGTTCACCGAACTCCCCGCGACGCTTCGCGAGGACGTACACGTCAGTCTCCCGCATGGGCACGATAGCACTTACGTCGTCCCGGCGCGCGAGCGAGAGGAGCGCGTCACCGTACGCGGTGAGGCCGTCGTCCGGGTCCGGGACCCGATAGGTCTCGTCGGCGTACTTCGAACTGAACCCCGGTGGGTGCTCGTGTTCGGAGACGGCGATGGTCGGGATGCCCTTACGCCCGAGCGAACGGAGGACGGCGACGCTGCTGGCGGCACTCTCCAATGCCGGAACGACGACACCGTCCCCAGTGGCGTGTGTCTCGAAGCCCATCTACTACGATGCAATCCGGAGTGACGGGTTAGTTATACGCCGGCTTTGGTCGAGCGACTGTTTCTGTCTCACGTCGCTGGCCACTCGCGTTCGCGCAGGTCGAACAGTCACAGGTGCAGTCTGGGGACCCCCTTGGAGTAGCCCGCCGCCGCGCCTCGGTAGGGGCAGGATAACAATGTCTCGACCGTGGAAACGCGCTCGTAGCGGTTGCTCTCCGACGATGACTGATAAACCGAACCTCGTTCTCCTGACGATAGATAGCTTGCGCGCAGACCACTGCGGGTTCATGGGCGACGACAGGGGACTGACCCCGAACATGGACCGCCTCGCCGAGGACGGCCTCGTCTTCGAGCGGGCGATATCGCCGGGCCCCTCGACACTCGACGCTTTGCCGGGCACGTTCACCGGAGTCGACCTCGCCGCCAGCGAGGCCGACACGCGTGACCTGTGTCGCCACCACCTCCGCGCGACCGACCCGATACCGGAACGGCTCTCGCGATTGGGCTACGAAACGGGGGGTTTCACCGCGAACCCGTGGACCTCGCGGTACTTCGGATTCGACCGGGGGTTCGACCACTTCGAGGACTTCATGGCCGAAGCAGACGGCGAGGGCGATACCGGCGATGGGTCACGACTCGCCTACGGCCTCCGGCTGTTGAAGAACTGGTCGCGCGAGGCCGGGATGGTCGCGTCGTGGGACTCCTTCTACGACGAGGTGGTCGAGTGGACAGAGTCGGCCGGCGAACCGTACTTCTGCTGGGTGTTCCTCGTCGACGTGCACATGCCGTACCTGCCGGTCCCGGAGTTCCGGTCACAGTCGCGGCTCGGGACGTACGCGAGTAACCTGTGGCTGTACCTCACCGGCCACGACCCGGACGTGTTCGAGGGCGTGGCCAGCGACCGTCTCCGCAGTGCCTACGAGGATACGATTCGGTACACCGACGACCGACTCGGCCAGTTCGTCGAGGACGTGGGAGAGGAGACGACGGTGGTCGTCCACGCGGACCACGGGGAGGCGTTCGGAGAGCGTGGCGTGTACGGCCACGGCCCGACGCTCTCGACGGAGCAGATACACGTGCCGCTGTTCGTGGCGAACGGCCCCAGTGGCCGGGTTTCGGAACCGCTCTCGTTGCGGCGACTTCCGGACCTGCTCACGACGCTCGCCGACGACGGCGACCCGAGTTCGCTGACTGGGCCGGTCGCCACCGCGCGCAACCGGAACCCCCGGTACACGGTCCGGGGGTGCGAGTGGAAGTACGTCGAGACACCGGACGGTGACCGCCTCACCGTCGTGGACGACGACGGGACGCGGCCCCTGTCGAATCCTGCTCTCGAATCGCTCGCGTCGTCGGTAGTCGATACGTGGTGCCGGGGAGAGCAGGACCGTGAGACGATTCGCGCTGCGTCCCGGACGTTGGCCGCCGAACACATGCTGTGAACGAAGCGTCGGGCCGCTTCCGTCCGGTCGCCGCCTCCGAGTCAAGGACTGTATAACAATGCCTCGGTCGGGACTACGACCGCCCAGCATGCCTCTGGAAACAGCAGTCGTCGGTGCGGGGGTTGTTTCTGACCACCACCTCTCTGCACTCGATGCGTGTCCACGGACGACCCTCGTCGGTATCTGCGACGTAGACAGGGACCGCGCGCGAGACGTGGCTGACCGCTACGGTATCGACGCCTACACAGACGTTTCGGCCCTCCTCGACGACCGTGTACTCGACTGGGTACACCTCTGTACCCCCGTCCAAACACACCGTGACCTCGCGGCGCAGTTCATCGAGGCCGGTGTTCCCGTCCACATCGAGAAACCCATCACCGAGACTGTCGCTGAAGCCGAGCAACTGCAACGACTCAGTGAGCAACACGGCGTTCCGGTGTCTGTCACGCATCAACATCTGTTCGACCCGGCAGTGCGGACGGCCCGTGAGCGCGTCGAACAGGGAGCCCTCGGTGAGATTCGTGGTGCTGACCTCATCTACACAGGCGAGACGTGGCCCAACATGGCGAACCGTGGCGAGTGGGCCTTCGAACTCGTCGGCGGCGAGTTCGAGGAGGGGCTGCCACACCCGTTCTACACCATGCTCGGTGTCGTCGGCTATCCGGCGAGTAGAGAGCAGGTTTCCGTCCAGACGAGCAAGCACGGCGAGTACGACCGTGGCTTCGCCTACGACGGGGTGCAGGTGAGCTATCCCACCGAGGACGGGGCACTCTGTAGCATCGAGTGTTTGGCGGGGTCGGCACCGCAGAAGTTGCTGGTCGTCCACGGGGAAGACCACTCGCTGACTGTCGATATGGTGTCACAGACCGTCGTCGACGTGGGGAAGAACTTCAACGGGTCCGCCATCGCCAAGGTGCGGAACAACCTCTCGCGGGCCACGGACCGATTCGTCGGCACCGCACGCAATGTGCTCGCGGTCGGACGGGACCGACTCGACGGGGACTGGGAGTCCGCGAAGCAACTCGACTCACACTACTACCAGATAGACGCCGAAGCCGCGGCCCTCCTCTCTGGGAGAGAGATGCCGGTCCCCCTCACGGAAGGAGTGTGGACAATCACGCTCATGGAGTGTGTCCGCGAGGCGAGTCGCGAGGTGGAGACGGCCGTCGCGGACGCGTAGCCTCAATTGGACGCCGCTTCGTCGGCATCGCGAACCAGCAGGACCGGGACTGGCGAGGTTCTGAGGAGTTTCGTCGTCACGCTCCCGAGGACGTACCGACTGAAATCCGTCTTCCCCTGCGTTCCCACCGTCACGAGGTCGATGTCCTGTTCCTCGATGTAGTCGAGGATTTCCCGGTACGGCTTGCCGAGGGCGACCGAACTCGTGACCGACTCGACGCCGGCCGACTCCGCGGCCGCAACTGGGTCGTCGAGGACAGTTTCTCCCCGTTCGGCCAGTTCCGCGTCGGTGAGGACGGACCGCACGTCGAACCCGAGGTTCGCCGTCTCGACGACGTGGAAGAGGTGGAGGGCCGCCGCAGTCTCCGTCGCCACGCCGACGGCTTCGGACAGCGCGAGGTCGGAGCCACGACTGCCGTCCGTCGGGAGGAGGACCGACTGCGGCGGGTACTCGAACGCACCGACCGTGTCGGGATTGACGACGAGTACCGGGACTGCGGCGGTGTTGACGACCGCCTCGGTGACGCTCCCGAGCAAGAGGCGGTCGAGCCCGGTCCGCCCGTGCGTGGGCATCACGACGAGGTCGATGTCGTACTCCCGCGTGTAGTCCGCTATCGTCTCGGCGGGGTCGCCCTGCAGCACGTCTGTCTCGACGGGCACACCCCGTGCCCGGGCCTTTTCGGCTAGCTCCGCGACTCGTTCCTCGCCTTCTTGTTCGAGCGCGTCGACGACGTTACCTTGGATTTGGGTGACACTGTCGCGCGCGGTGTCCGCGACGTTGAGAACAGCGACCGTCGCGCCGTGTTCCGTGGCGATATCGAGGGCTGTCTCGAACACGTCCGTAACGGCATCGCTGCCGTCTGTGGGAAAGAGGATGCGGTCGTACATATCTGTGACATCGGGTACCTGCCATATATATACGTGGGCTGCCGCAGGAGGGGTCGGTTGCAACATATAAGTGCGGCGGAAGTTCTCGCTTCGTTGGAGATACCCGCTCCCTATTTGACCGCTCACGTGGATGATAGGCATACTATGTACGACACCATCCTCGTCGGGACGGACGGGAGCGACCCCGCGAACCGTGCGGTCGAACACGCACTGCTGCTGGCCGAGAAGTACGACGCTACCGTCCACGCCATCGCCGTCGTCGACACCAGTCGGTACGGTGAACCGGCGTTGAGCAGCGCGGAACTGGTGTTGGAGGAACTCGAGGACCGCTCGAACGAACTCCTCCACGACATCGCCGAGCGGGCAGACAACCGCAGCGTCGACGTCACCACGCGGACGTGCCACGGCGACCCGCACTCGGAAATCATCGACTACGCCCACGATATCGACGCCGACCTGACTATCATCGGCTCACAGGGTGCCTCCGAAACCGTACATCACATCGGAAGCGTCGCGTCCCGCGTCGTCCGTGGGACCGACCGTGCCGTCCTGTTGGCGTGAGCGACGTGCGGCGAACTGGCCGACAGTGTACACGTCACCTACTGGGCGTCGCTATCGACGAGTTCGAAGAGCGAATCGAACTCCGCAGGCAACTGCCCGCGTACCTGTTCCATCTCCGTCTCCGGGACTGTCTCGGCCACGACAGCCAACACGACTTGTGCGTGGTACGCGGCATCCGCTTGGTCGCTGTGGTCGGACAGCTCCTCCCGTGACCAAACGCGTTCGACGAACTCGTCGTAACCGAACCGTTGGCCAGACTCGGCGTCGTGAAGGTATCGGTCTATCTCCATCGGGAGCGAACTGGCGAGGTCACTCGCTTCGCCCGCCTGAATCCGCTCGCCGAGCGTCGTGAGCGTCGCACGTATTGCTCTGAGTGCTTCGCCTGTGTCGGCGAGTTCGAGTCGATGCTGGACCTGCCCGGTGAAACTGTCGAAGTCCACGTTGTGTGCCTCCACCCCTCGTTTCAATGTACTCACACATAAACCGGTGGCCGGTCTCCGCCGGCGACCAATCCCGGGACGTGACACCAACCATCGGATGTTTAGGGGACGGGCGTCGAACGGGACTGTATGTACGACAGCATTCTGGTTCCGACCGACGGGAGCGTCGGCTCGGAGAAAGCTATCGACCGCGCTATCGACATTGCGAAGCACTACAACGCCGACCTGCACGTCGTCCACGTCGTCGACACGCGTATCGGTATCGACGGCGGAGCCGGGTCGCTGCTCGACGGACTCGAGGCTGCCGGCCGGGAGGCAATCGACCGCGGCGTCGAACAGGCGTCGGAGGCGGACGTGTCCACCGTCGAAGGTGCGGTGGCCAACGGCATCCCGTTCCGAGCGATTCTGGACTACACCGAGGAGAACGATATCGACCTCGTCGTGATGGGGACACACGGTCGGACAGGGCTCGACCGCTACCTGCTCGGGAGCGTCACGGAGAAGGTCGTCCGCATGTCGGACGTGCCGGTTCTCACGGTACCGCTCGGCGAGGACGACGAGGAGTGAGCGGTCGGTCTCGGCCGCGCGCTATCCCTCTACGGTTCTGGTCGCCGGTACCGGGTCTACCGGTTCGGTGAGAACCCGGTCGCGCCAGATGGCGTAACTCGCCAGAATCCACGCCAGCCCCGGGTGTTCGTCGGGGAGGTCCGCCCGAAGGCCGTCCGGGACGAATTCGGGCATCGGGTACTTCTCGAACACGTCGGCGAGTGGTCCCTCACGGAAGTACCGTCCTTCGGGGAGATGTCCGTTGCCCTTGGGTTTGCCAGTCCGGTAGTCCAGGAGCCGGCGTGCCAGCAGTTTCTTCGGGACGTGTTTCTCCGAAAGTCGGTCGAGGAATCGCTCCGGGGTCGGAATCGACAGTGCCGTTTCCGCGACGGCTTTCCCGGCGTAGGGGGTGGACATCGACACCCCGCGGGCTTGTGCCACCTGTCGAGTCGTGTCGACGGTATTCTCACAGAAGTATTCGACCCACTGTCCGACTTCGATGTGCGTGTCAAAATCAGCGGGAAACGACGTGCTCGGCACCCGGTCACGGACGTACCGGAACCGTTCTCGCTGGCGGTCAGTCACCGTCTCGGGAGAAACGATGCGTTCCACGAGGCCGAGCGACTGGTACTGGACGGACTGGAGCGCGAAGCCACGCGGGTGAGTCGGCGGGCGGAGGAGTTCGCGTGCGTACTCCCGATGCGAGCGGAGTTTCCCGATGACGGGCGAGAGGTGACGAAGCGGCCGGGTCAGCCACATCAACCGGGCCGCGGCGGCACCCATGCCGAACAGCGAGTCCGCGAGGAAACCGTTGACGTACGTGTCGGCTTCCCGTTCCGGAACACGAGGTCCTGCATAGGAATCTGTATCTGCTGGAGGGGCATCCCGAGTGCGCCGATATCGCCGTTTCGACGTCGCGCGGTTCGGGGTCCGGGAGCGTCTCGACGAGTCGCGTCGTGGGTGTCCCAACCGCGGGGTCCTAGCGGAGCGACTCGCCGTGGCCGAGGCGTCCGACCTCCGCAACGTACGTCCCGACCGGTGTAGCCCGGTAGAGAATGTGGTCGACGACTGCGGTATCGGGGACTGTTCGGTCGGCTGTGTCGAGGCGCGACAGCGCGTTTCGGAATTGGTCCGTGACGACGACGCGACCGTCCGACCCCCGCAAGAAGTAATATCGGGGTCACTGAAGCAACATCCCGACTTTCCGAACGTCGACGAGGCCGCTTGCGGTGGCGAGTACCGCCCACACTGCGACACCGACGAGGACGACACCCGCCAACGAGAGGAGACCGGAGACGTAGGGCAGCAAGGCCACGACGGCTACAGTCATCCCGCCGGTAATCCCGAACACGAGTCCAGCCATCCGGACGAGACGGCCGACGGCAAGCGGGAGTTCGCTGGCGATGACGTACAACTCGACGGCGACGAGACCCGAGACAGTAATCACGGTGGCACCAGCCGCGCCCGCGACGCCGAAAACCGGGATGAGCGCGACGTTGAGTGCCACGTTCGCCGCCGAGGTGATGCCCTTGGCCGTCGCACGGGCGTTCGCTCGTCCGAGGTAATCGAGGCCGTCGTTTGTTATCTTGTCCAGCGCGAGCAACAGGGCGTACACGCCGAAGATTTGAACTGCGGTGACTGCACCGCTGTACTCGGCTCCGAAGACGAACGTCACGGCGGGGTCGGCGACGACTATCATTCCGGCCGCCGCGGGGACGTAGATAGCGACGGTATGTGCGAACGCCGACTCGTAGAGCGCGGCGGCCTTGTCGAGTTCGCCGTTGGCCTTGTGCGTGCCGAACTGCGGAGAAACGGTGAAGCCGAGTGAGGACGCCGGTGTCATCACGAACTCCGAGATCTGCTTTGCCAGCGTGTAGTACGCGACTGCAGTCGGGTTCATGAAGTAGCCCACCAACACCGTGTCGACGCGCTTGTCGAGGACGCCAGCGACACCACTGGCAGTCAGCGGGACGCTGTATCGGAGCAGTCGCGTTCGGAGGCCAGCGACCATCTCGGCATCGGGCTCCCAGTTCCGGTAGAACTGGCGGTAGAGGACGACGACGCCGAGAGCGGTTCCGAGAGCGGCGGCGACGACGAACCCAGCCAGCGCGCCCGCGACGCCGAGGCCAGCGAGGACGCCGGCCGCGACGAGTATCGGCTGGGAAACGCTGTCGACGGTTTTGACTATCGCCGTGTACCGTACGTCGTTGAACGCCTGGAACAGTGCGTAGAGGTGTTTCTCGAACGACCGCGTGGCGATGAACCCGACGCCGACGAGCAACAGCGGTGCGAGTGCCGGTTCGCCGATGGCCGCTGCGATGTGGCCACGAAAGAGAGCGACAGCGAGGCAGACGACGGTGACACTGACGAGATTGACCGACAGGCCGAAGCGAACGATGTGCGGCACTTGGCCGGGCCGTGTCTCGGCGTACTCGGTGACGTAGCGGGCGACAGACCCCGGTAAGCCGAAATTACTGAACAGAAACGTGATGCCGAGAACCGACAGTGCGAGAAAGAGTAGCCCGTACTCCGCAGGTGTCAGCAGGAACCGCGTCAGCAACAGGAGGATGCCACCCTTCGCCAGCAATCGGGCGATATCTGCCGCCAGCATCGCACGAAATCCGGCCAGCACGGGGTGCCTGTCCGGCATCTCAGTCTTGGACGTAGTAGAGTCGGAAGTCACCGTTCGAGAGTACCCTGTCGACCCCATCGCCGGTCCCAAGAGCACGGAACCCGTCGTCAGAGTACCGGAGGCCACGGAATGCCACCGTCTCACGCTGGACGTCCGACCGCGAGACGACGACGTAGCGTGGCCCCTCGAACTCGATCGTCAGGTCGCTACCGAGACGCCCGTATGGAACGCGGCTCTCGCGGCGTTCGCTCCGTGGGCCGAGCGTGAGGACACCCTCTGTCGCGTCGCGGTAGCGGTCCGGTCCCGTCCGAATACCGACATAGCCGACAGCGGGGGATTCGTTCTCGAACGCCATCTCGTGGCCAGCGAGTTCCGCGTCGGTGACGTGCCCGTTCGCTTTGTAGATGAACGGCGACGGGAACACCGTCAGCAGCGAGAGCGTGAGCATCACGGCGATACAGACAACGACGATTCCGGCAACCACTGGCCGGTGGTTCGCGTCCCGAGCCGCAGTGAAGAGTCTACCGAGAGCGACCGCACCGAACACCGTCGCAATCAGCATGATGAACCCGAAGTGACGGAAGTAAATCGTCTGTAGATTCCCCATCATGTACAGCACCATGATGGCCCCGATGGGAACGAGTGCCAACCCGAACGACGAGAGTGTGCGTACCCGCGGGGCGAACTGTTCCATCCGCCCGGTCAGGTCACGCCCGAGGAGATACGCCGTCAGGAGGAGGAAGATGCCGCTGACGAGGAACAGTTTCACTCCTATCTCTTCGGGTGAGGCACCGATGTCGGCCAGCGACCCCGTACGCTGGGCGAGTGTGTCCGCACCCTCGGACGCGCCGGCCAGCGTCTCGAAGACGGAGTCGGAGTAGGCAGTGGCGGCTTCGGTGACGCGTTCGTGGGTCATGCCCCAGAGGACCAGGACGAGCGCGAAGAAGAGTGTCTGACCGTATAGGGGGCGGAGGTCCGGAGACGACCCGAACACCCGTCGTTTGACTGCGACGACGACAGTGACGGTAGCGACGACGAAGAGGAGGTTGCTCGCCTGCTGTGGGTGGACCAGTATCGTCGTCACAGACGCGAGTGCCAGCACCACTCCGATGGGGTGGACCCACGAACGGTGGCCCCGCTCCGTCAGGTACACGAGAGCCAACACCAGTACGAGCGGGGTGAAAAATATCGCGAGCGTGCTGGGAAACGCCGTCAAGTGCGTGCTGATGTTGTTTATCGGCAACAACATCAGCGTGGCGAACACGCCTACTGCCGTCACGGTCAGGTCGTCGGTGGCGGTGTGGACGAACAGCGGGAGGAAGACGACGAAGACGAGTACGAACAGCGAGGTGGTAAGCATCATGGCTTGTTTCAGTCCGACACCCAGCACGCGGTGGGCGAGAATCGACACGCCGTGAAGGCCGGGATAGAGCAGCGTCGACAGTTCGAGGTCGCCCCACAGCACGTTTCGAGTCCACCCCAAGTGTGTCAGCGGGTCGCCGCCGCCGTAGAATACGTACCCCCTCAAAAGCGGTAGTGCGGTGACACTCAGAACACTCAGGCCCGCGAGAAAGAGGGCCAGACGGCGTTCGCTTCGCTTCGGGCTGTAGAAGGCGATAAGAAGCGAACTACCGAGTGCCAAGGCCACCCCAACCCAGAACGCGACGGGCGTACTGCTGTAGACGGACAGTTCGTACTCGGTCGCTGGCGACGTGTGAGCCACGACGGCGGCGGCCGCGACGGCGAGAAATCCGACCGACAAGAGAACGCGCCACGCGGCGTACCGCCACCCGTTCGCTCGTGGAGACCGCTGGCCGAACCAGTGTGTACTCATGGTGACACTCTCTCCGAGGTACGGCAAACTGTCTCTTTGTTATGTGACTTCTGTGCTGTCAGTATGGTCTGTCTTCGGCAGTCAGTCATCGGCCTCGGCAACGACATCGTCGTAGACACTCCGGAGCCGCTCGGCGACGCGTTCGAGATGCAGGTCCTCGACGGTTTCGCGCCCGTTCGACCGCTCGCCGCGGTCCAGCACTGTGACCAACGCGTCGACCAGTTCCGCATCACTCGACCCGACTGCCGACGGCGAGACGTCGCTGACCCGTTCGGCCACGTCACCAACGTCCGTCGAGACGACCGGGAGATTGCACGCCAACGCCTCCTTGACGACGTTCGGTGACCCCTCGTAGCGAGAGGTCAGGAGGAGTGCGTCGGCGGCGTTCATCAGTACCGGCATCTGGTCGTGCGAGACAGTCCCGTTCGGGGTTTCGAGACGAATCGGTGCGTCGACTCGTGTGCGGGCAGCATCGACGACCTGCTCTGCCCGCGGGAAGTCCTTCTCGTCCCGGGTGGTCGGTGCGGGGAAGAGGACGTGGTGGGCGTCGTGGTCCCACCCCAAGGCGGACTGTGCAAATTCTTGTGGCTCCGGTTGGAAGAGGTCGAGGTCGACGCCGTGGGGAATGACGGTGTAGTCGCAGGGCAACTGTTCGCCCATCTCCTCGGACATGACGACGACGGCGTCACACAGCGGTGCGCAGAGTTTGCTCACCCACCCGAAGGGACCGTACACGTCGGTCCCCCACAGCGAGAGAACGACGGGGGCACGCCGCTGTGCGAGCGCGTGCGGTGCAGTCAGTCCGTAGTTCGCGTGAACGACGTCGTGGTCGGCTTCGACAGCCCGTACCGTCTGCGGAAAAAACCGGAGATAGTCGAGCGGTGAGCGGTTCTCCTCCGGGTCTGTCCCGTCGGTCCGACCCGGTACGGGCATCGTCTCGCCGTCGACGTTCAGCTCCGAGAGCGTCTCGACCTGTGTCCGATAAAAGCCCGAGTCCGGACTGGGGACGAGGTTCAACACACGCAATTGGTCGTACTCGGCCGAACGTGCGGCCGCCCGCGGACTGGATTCCATTGTCAGCCCGTTTCGAGGCGGGTCTCTTTAGTATAGAACTCGTACCGGGACACCGGACGCGGAGTAAGGTCTTCTTACTGCCCGACTCTAGCGGCCCGGTTTCAGTTTCCGTCGGTGAACTGCACGGCTGCGGACCCGGTCAACTCGAAACTCTGGAGTTCGCCGGCGAACCGATAGGCGTCCACGTCGTCGTTGACGTACCCCGAGACGCTGGTGCCGTCGATGACATCGGACGCATTCTGCGTTCCGAGTGATTCGTGTTTCTCCAGCGTGTCGCTCACGGAGAAACTGTACTTACTCACGTCGTTGGGCGTCCCCTCGATGACGATGGTGTTCGGGAGCGTCGTGGACGTGTCAGTCTCGGTCGTGGTTTCGGTTGTCGTGTCGGTCTCCGTCGGTGTTGCCGTTGACGTGGCTGTCTCCGTGGATGTGGAGGTCTCGGTTGCCGTGTCCGTCTGAGTCGCTGTCTGGGTGATGGCGTCGATGCTCGTCTGCTCGCCGTCGACGTACACCGTCGCCGGGCCGTCGATTTGGAAGTCGGTGATGTCACCGGTGTAGCGGTACTCCTCGGATTCGGACCACACGTCCTCCGTGGCGGTACCGCCATCGACGCCGTGGTCGGACTGAAGGACAGCATCCTCCGGCGTGAGGTGTTCCAGGTCACCGGAGACGGTGAAGGTGAACACGGCACTCGTCGAGTCGTCGCCGTCGCCGTCGATTCGGAGGCTGTTCCAGTCGTCGCTAAAATCGGTGGTGCTCGTCGCCGTCTCCGTCGACTCGGTGCTTCCGTTCGGCGTCGTCCCGAGTTCCGGCGGCTGGGGGAGCGGTGGCGACCCGCTGGTGGCTCGTGTCGAGGACCGCGTGGCATCGATGCTCCCGACGTTGGCGTTGAACCCGCCCGAAACGACGTTCCCGGCTCCGAGTTTCGACATGCTCTCGCCCGCGCCGTCTATCATGTCCACGTCGAACGACGCGTGGAACCGCGAGTCGTCGATGGTGATGGAGTCACCGGGGCCGTCGAGTTCGACGGCGGACCCGACGCCGCCACTGTAGGTGTAGTAGAAGTCACAGTCCCGGACGACGCCGACACCGTTGCCGGAGCCACGGTTGAAGTTACACCACATTCCCTTGAACTCCGTCGCACCCTTGCGCTCTTCGTTCCACTGGCCCGGCGTCTGCCCATCCACGACGAAGGTACAGCCGTGAGCCTCGATGTGTTCGGAGCCGCGGATACACCCAGTGTTCGTGTTCCGGAAGTACGAGTCACGAACCACGAGTTTCCCGGCCATGTCGGAGGCGTAGATGGTGTTCTCGGACCAGTGCTCCGCCCACATGCGCTCGATGGTGAGCGTCCCCGCCATGTCACCGTCGTGCCACATAAGCTTGGCTTTCCCGTCCTCGTCGCCGTCCGCGTTCCCCTCGTGGACGTAGATGTCGTGCATGTGTCCGGTGGACCCCTGCGGGACGGTCGGGACGAGGAGAGGGGCCTTGTTGTCGACCATCCGCGTTCCACGGAACACGACGTTCCCGAAGGTCCAGTCGCTATCTCCGAGCCAACAGATGGAGAACCCGGACTGCTGGCGGAAATCGACCTCGAACCCGTCGAACGTCCATCCACTCCCGGAGAGGTCGAGGCCGCCGCCGGGGAACAAGAGCGTCGCGTTGTTGCCGGTCACCGTCCAGTTGTCACCGGCGATGCTCAGGTCACCGGAGACGAGGTACTCACCCTCCGGGAAGTGGACTTCTTTGTTGTTGCTCAGGGCTCGCTGGAGAACGTCGTTGACCGGTTCGTTCCCGGTAGGGTCGGCCCCAGCTTCGACAATGTCCTGCCCGCTCGTTGCCCCTTGGACTGCCGTCGCGGCACCGCCGATGCCGACCGCGGCGACGGCGGCCGCGATGTACGACCGGCGGGATATCGCTGCGGTCCGCTCGACTGTTTCATCGACTCGGTCCGACTCGCCCGACAAACTCTCGGTAGGAGCGTCTTTCTCATCTGACTCGTCTGCCATGCTCAGGTAGGAGAAGATTACCCGTAAAAGCAATATGGCGCGCTCGTTACCGCATCCTCGAGCATCGTCCCCAGTTCGAAAAGATTGCATACCGAATACGTGCAGAATACTAGCAGCAACAATGTCACCTGTGTTCGGGGGTTTATCCGTCCGGATGGTGGCGCGTAGTACCTACCTACGGTTCAGTATGTATCTCCAAACACTCGACACCAGTTAGAATGGTAGTCATACTATACTGTTAACCACAGTAAGGACCTCTTATCGGCCGTTTTCGGCTACCAAGCCAGCGAGCACGGTAGGGATACATACCGACATCGGTGCCGGAAGCGTGGGGTGGCAACGCAAACTCCGGGTGTGTTACGAATACGCACGAACTAAGTGCGACATAACAATTGCCGCAGGCCGTTCGCTGACTAGCACTCAGGATGACACGGCGACGGCAGGTTCTCAAACATCTCGGTGTCGCACTCACTGGTCTCGGTGGCTGTTACACACAAACCCGCCCTCAGACGGAGACACCCACAGAGACGAGTGGCCCGGATGGGAGGGGAACGGATACCGGCGAGACGGCGACACCGAGCGACCGCTCTAGCATAGAAGAGCGATTCGGAACCGTCCACAACGTCGTCGAGGAAGGCGTCGACGACACCGGTGAACGGTACGTCGACGACCGGATTCACGAACTCGCCGGCGACGACACGCTCCTGTACTTTCCCTCAGGGACGTACCGTATCGGTGGACTCCGGTTCCGTGACCTCTCTAATTTCGGCTTGCTCGGTGACGGTGCTACGTTCCGCATCGGCACCCGGGGGCGTTCCGTCTCACTCGGTTTCCAGCACGTCTCCGACGTCCACATCGAGGGGTTTACACTCGACAATACGGCGTCGAACACTGCAGCCTGGTGTGATTTTAAGTGCGTCGGCGGCTCGAACGTCATCAGAAACTACAGCGTCGCCGAGTTCGTGGATGTCGACGAGCGGACCAACGGGTTCACACTGATGGCCGAAGGAGCGGAGACTGACCTCACACTCCAGAACGTCGACTTGCGGCACGGTGCCCGCAACGGTGCCGGCGCGTTCGTTTTCCCGCAGCGGGAGTTCTACGACCCGGACCACGAACCGGGGTCGCTCGAATTCCGCAACTGTGTGATGAAAGGGTGGGGGAAGGAAGGGCTGTACGCGTCCGCCCACGGCGGCCCGCTCCGGATCATCGGCGGTGAGTACGCGAACAACGCCATCGTGCAGGTCCGGGTCGGTGGCGGAAACGCAGACACGGAAGCAATCGTTCGCGACGTGACTGTCAGAGTGACCGAAATACCGGACTATACCCCGAGCGGGAACCGTATCTTCCGGGGTATTTGGCTCAAGGAGGGCGACGGGTGCCTCGTCGAGGACTGTACCGTCGAAATCAGTGGTGTCGGTCCGAACCAGACACAGGGTGCCGTCGTCGTCAACAACCAGTTCGGCCGGGCGACGATACGCAACTGCGACCTGACGACGAACGTCCAGCGACCCGCAATCGTAGCTGACGAACCGGTCGAGGAGTTCAGACCGGGACCGATGCCGTCGATGAACCGGCTTCCTGAAGACTGGAACATTACCTGTGAGAACGTCACGATAGATGGGGAGAGCCCACACACGCCAGCAGTGGCCATCCGACGGCGGGACGGGTGTACCCTCAGCGACATCAGTGTCGAGAAAACCGGGCAGGCAAGCGACGGCGTACAGTTGCACGAAACTGCGGACTGTCGTATCGAGACGTCGTCCGTCACCGTGAGCCGCTTCCCGCTCGTCGTCGACTTCGAGACGGGTGCTTCAGGGTGTGTCTGTCGGCTCGCAGGCACGTCACTCGACGCGACTGACTTGGACCGAGGCGGCCGGGAATTGATCAGTACTACCGACGGCGAGTTCTGTATCGATGCGGCGGCACTGGGTGGTGACACTACCGCCACCGACCGCTCGACCCTCGTACTCACGCGGACAGGAGCCCCCTCAGCCCAGTCAGACCAGAGCGACGTCGTGCCGGTGTCGACCGTGAATCCACGGCCGGTCCGGAACCTCGTCGACCAAGAGAGCGACGAGCAAACGCTGTACGGCCGCTGGGTCTCGGACTCGTGATTACGCGACGTGCGCCGACACGTCGGCCGGCACCGCCACACCGTCCCCCACGTGCTCGGCGATGTTCACGAGGAGAGCCGTCAAGTCAGCCGTTCCAGTGAGGTAGCGGTCCCGTGCTGTCGCCCAGCGTGTGACCACCTCGTCGTTATCGAGCAATCGTTCTGCCGCGTTTACAACGTCCGACATCGTATTGTGCTGTTCCAGCAGGTCGTTCTCGCGGAGTTCCTCGAACTCGCCCATCGTCGGCTCGTCGGGGTCTGCGTACCGGACGGTCGGTGTCCCGAGCAGTCCGGCCTCCGTCGCCATCGTCCCCGTGTCGGTGACGAACAGGCGGGCCTCGGCGAGTGCGTCGTGCATCCGCCCGGGATGGATGTCGTACCGCTCCGCCGGGAGGGCGGACAGGTCGAGCGTTCCAGCCTCGTCCGAGACGAAGACGGTGGCCCGTTCCGCGAGATTTCGTATCAGTTCGCGCCGCTCGTCGTTTCGTGACCCGCTTCCCACGTCGTGGAGCGCGTCGAAGGCGTTGAGACGGACGAGTGCGTACGCCTCGTCCGAACCGACTCCGAGCGCGTCACGGACCGACGGGTCCGGGGTGAACACCTCCGGGTGGAGATAAGCGCACTCTTGGAGGCCGTCGAACCGAACGTGGTGGTCGCCGAGCGACCCCTCGAACGCATTCGGGGAGACGACGGTGCGGGCGAACCGACTCGACACCCTGTGGCTGACCTGCGAGGGCTCGGAGTCGATGACGAGGACGATTGGCGTGCGCGTCGCCGTTCCAGCCACGACGGCGTAGGCACCGCGGCCGAACACCACGTCGGGGGCGAACGAACGGGCGCGGCGGGCGATACGACCGAACTGTCCGGGGACGTTGGCAACAAGCGAGCGGAACGAGGGTGCTTGTCGGCCGTACAGTTCGGATGGGAGGTCGTAGTAGTCCAGTAAGTCGACGGTACAGCCGTAGTCACGGGCGAGCACCAACACGTCGTGACCTCGGTTCTGAAGCCGCGGCACGAGGTTGCGATACAGGTGAACGTGAGCCGGTGTGTTGACGAGAATCAGGAACCGCATCACCAGACAGCAGGCCCGAATCGGGTTTTGTTATGGACTCGCTATTCAGTCCGTCCGCATCGGACGGGCGGGGACGCCCTCACGGTCGGGTTCGTGCTCGCGGTACTCCGGTGTCTCGTCGGCGAACACCTGCACTTCGAGGTGTTCGCTGTTGGAGAGGTCGAACGTCATGGCGAGGACGAGAGAGAACGAACTCACGAGGAAGGCGACGAACGCGAGGAGCAACCGCGCTCCGGGAACGGCACGCACCAGTGTGAAGCCCGCGTGTGCCACCGAACCGGTGACGCCGACGGTGCCGAGGGCGTACAAGAGAACGAGCGGGTGGAAGTCGAACACGAGGTACCGCGTCTTCAGCCGCCAGAGGAAGCCACGGAGTAACAGAGTAAACACGGCCGGGATGAAGTGCCTGTACGTGATGTCGCTCGTTTCCTCGCCGTAGACGGCCTCCATCTCGACGTCCGCGACGCGCATCGACCGGGCGTTGAGCCTGACGAGGATGTCGTTGCAGAACCCGTAGTCGTCGTACAGTTCGTCCACATCGAGTCGGTTGAGCGCGCGCTCGGAGATGGCCGTGTACCCGTTCTGAGGGTCCATTGTCTTCCAGTACCCGCTCGACACCTTCGTCAGAAACGTGAGGAGGCCGTTTCCGAACTGCCGCCAGCGACTCATTCCGTCCATGTGGTCGCGACTCAGGAGTCGGTTGCCCTTCGCGTAGTCGGCGCGCCCCTCGGCTACGGGGTCGATGATTCGGTGGAGGATTTCGGGGTCCATCTGCCCGTCACCGTTCATCACCGCTGTGATGTCCATTCCGTCTTGCCGTGCCCGGTTGTATCCGGTCTTGATGGCACCTCCGACGCCGGTGTTCTCCTCGTGCTGTATCGCCTCCGCAAACTGGTCGTCTACGAGACCCTCCCGGGTAGCGTTCACGTGTGTCACTGCGAGTTGTATCTCCTGCCACGTTTCGTCAGTCGAACAGTCGTCGACCACGTACGCACGGTCCACGAACACCGGCAGCGACCTGACGACATCGCCGACGAAGCCCTCCTCGTTGTACGCGGGAATCACGACGGCGACGGAGTTATCCTTGTACATACTTGCTGGCGTGACGGCGAGCGCGGTCCCGCAGTTCCGACGAGCGACCCCGTAACCGGCACCTGTCTGGTCGTCCGCTGCCGTGGGCATTGTTATAGCCTCCTTGTCCGTGAGAACGAACTCTCTACGCGTTCGAGCTGTGGTTATAGTGCCGCCATCCCGCGCGAATTGTGGTGTGTCGCTGTCACCACACAGATGGCCGAAGCGTACCCCGGCACCGGCGTCAGGTCGCGAGGACGAGAACGGCCACGTTCCAGCCGGTGACGGGAACGCCGAGTAGTGCCAGACCCAACGGGACACCGACCGCGTGAGGCCGCGGCACGGCGCGCCAGAGTACGTAACAGGCGGCGAAAGTCACCAGTTTCAACCCGACGACGGCGAACACGCCGTGGCGGAGGACGACCGACCGAAGGGGACCGATTTCGCTGACACCAGTGAGGTCGAGGCCGATACCCGTCGTCACCACGTCTCCGACGCCGAAAAACAGGACAGCGGCGAGCCACAATCGACTCTCTACGGTGTCGAGTTCGTCTGACTGGTGCCACGACGCGGATTTGTCCATGGCACCAGGTACCACACACCATACTATGGTTCTACAATGCTTATCGCGCCAGCGGGGCAGTAATCCTCGACTTCGGGGTGCAGGTACGGTGAGGGCGTGAGAACGGCACACGGCGTCCCAGTCCAGTCGGTTCTCAGAACAGGATGACTGACACGAGAATCCCCGCAAAGAATGCGGCGACAGTGAACGCGAAGCCGGTCAGCTTCACCCGTCTCCCGTACTCGTCGAGACCGTCGTTGGTCGAGAGGATAGTCACGAGCCGCGTGGGGTGTCTGAACGGACTCGGCGGCCGCGGTTCCGGGATACGCGCCCGAAGTCGCCGATACTCCGTGAACGACCAGACACCGTAGCCCACGAGTGCGGCTATCAGTCCGAGCGCGGCGAGGAAGGCCGTCAGCAACGCGAGTCCGACGGGGTCTGTCAGCCCGACTTGCAGCGACGACGAGTCGGCGTTGTACACGAGGAGTACCGTCGCGGCGAGCGCGGCCAGGAAGACGACCGGTGCAACCACCATGAGATGCTTGCTGAGGCGGTTGACCCTGTCACGGTCGAGACCGAACAGTGTCTCGTATCGCGTCGGCTCGTGGTCGCTCGCCGGTCGCAACTCCGTGCCTTGGCCGGGGTTGCGTGCCCCGACGATACGAAGGACGGTCAAAACGGCGACGAGGCCACCGAGACCCAGGAGCCGGAACGGCCCCCACGTCGTCTGGCGTTCGAGAAACGCCCTGCCCGGGGACTCGGGGTCGACGTAGGCAGTTGCTGTCGTGTTCGGCTCGTACGGTGCGAGCGCGGCCGCTGCGTCGCTCCGGGCGGTGTACATCGGACCGAGACTTCCGGGGAACACCTGCTTGCTCGTGTACTCCGTCCCACGATACTGGTAGGTATGCTCGACACTAATGCGGTAAACGAGGCCGCGGCCGGCCGACACGCTGATGTCCGTGTCGGTGACCGTGGTTTCGACGGTGACGGCGTCCTCGACGGCGTTCGACTGCTGGACGTAGTCGTACCCCCCGTACCCGACAGCACCGAGCGAGAGGAGGAGCGCGGCGAGCAGCAGCGGGGTGACCGTAATCGGGGTTCCACGCACGGACAGTTCCATTTGCACGGGCGGTGGAGTGGCCCGATTATAAACCCGCTACCGGCGTTTCATCGTCAGAAAACCGCACCCGGTCCGCTCGCTCGTCTGCCGGAGGCGGGAGAAGACGGAGTTGCTGGCCCACGGCGTGTGACCGGTGTCCGTTGGGCAACACCGACGGACGAGTCCCGCGTGGCGGTCCCCGTCTCAGTCATCGTCAGTCGTGGGGTCGCCCGCGGTCCCGTCCAGCTGCCCGGTATCGAAGCCGCCCCAGTCGAACCGTCGCTGGAAGTAGAGCGCGACGTTGACCAAGGCCAGCAGCACCGGGACTTCGATGAGCGGGCCGACGACAGTCGCGAAGGCCACGCTCGACCCGACACCGAAGACGGCGACGGCGACGGCGATTGCGAGTTCGAAGTTGTTGCTCGCGGCCGTGAACCCGATGGCTGTCGTCGTGGAGTAGTCCGCACCGATACCACGACCCATGCCGAAACTCACGAGGAACATCACGACGAAGTACACCGTGAGCGGCACCGCGATGAGCAACACGTCCGCGGGCGCGGCGACGATGTTGCCACCCTGCGTCGCGAACATCACGACGATGGTAAACAGTAACGCGACCAACGTCACCGGGTCTATCTTGGGGACGAGGGTCTCGTCGTACCACGTCTCGCTTTTCACTCGCGTACCGACCGCACGAGTGAGGAAGCCACCGGCGAACGGAATACCGAGGAAGACCACGATGGCCTCGAACACCTGCATCGGCGTCACGTCGAACGTCGTGATTCCGGCCACGAGCGCGTCCATCCCGAGCAGCGGAGGGAGAAAGAGCGCGAAGAACCACACGTACACGCCGTAGGTAACGATTTGAAACAGACTGTTGAACGCGACGAGACCGGTCACGTACTCCGTCGACCCCTCGGCCAACTCGTTCCAGACCAACACCATGGCGATACAGCGCGCCATCCCGATGAACACCAACCCGAGGAAGTACTCCGGCCGTGCGGGGAGGCCGGGAACGAGACCGCTGAAGAACACGACTGCGAGGCCAAACATCAGCGTCGGGCCGATGAGCCAGTTCTGCACGAGGCTCAGCCCGAGGACTCGCCAGTTCGAGAAGACGGTCGGGAGTTTCGAGTAGTCGGCTTTCGCGAGCGGCGGATACATCATCAGGATGAGGCCGATTTCGACGAGATGGAGGTCCTGAATCGGTCGTGTCACCGACGGGGCGACGTACCCGAGGCCGACGCCGGCCGCCATCGCGGCCACAATCCAGACCGTGAGATACCTGTCGAGAAAGTCCATCGACCGCGGGTCGCCACAGCTCTCGCAGTCACAGTCGGGCCCGTGGGCGTGTGCGTCGGCCTCACTCATCGTCCGACTCCGGTTTTCGGCCGGTGATGTCCGCAGAGACGAGGAACTCGCTGACATCGTGGTCGTCGTCCCACTCGCGGATGAAGCGGTCGCTGTCGTCTTTCGGGGAGATGTCGACGTGCTCGAATCCGGCGTCGGCGAGCATCGCCGACAGTTGCTCGATGCTGGACGCACCTGCCACGCAGGAGGCCACGGAGTCGGGGTCGGCGCGGACCTCGGTCGGGACCTCCGCGGTCAGTACCACGTCCGAAATCGCGAGCCGTCCACCCGGCCGCAAGACGCGGAACGCCTCGCGGAAGACCTGTGGCTTGTCGGGTGAGAGGTTCACGACGCAATTCGAGATGACCACGTCCACACACTCGTCCGCAACGGGGAGGTGTTCGATTTCGCCGAGGCGGAACTCGACGTGCTCGGTCCCGTTCTCCCGAGCGTTCTCACGTGCCGTCTCGACCATCTCGGGCGTCATGTCGACGCCGACGACACGGCCCGACTCGCCGACTTCCTGTGCCGCGAGGAAGCAGTCGAACCCGGCACCGGACCCGAGGTCGAGAACTGTCTCACCCGCCGACAACGACGCGAGGGCGTTGGGGTTGCCACAGCCGAGTCCGAGGTTCGCGTCGCCGTCGACACTCTCGGTGTCGGCCTCCGAGTAGCCCATCGACTGGGCGGTACGGTCGGCATCGGCCGCTGCCGTGGTGCCATCACAACACTGGCCGTCGGTCGAACGGCACCCCTCGTCGCCCGACTCTTCGGTCGCAATCCGTGCGTACCGCTCCCGGACGACGCGTCGCTGAGTCTCGGCATCTAACGTGGTACCGTCGGCGTCCTCAGACATCCGCGGACACCTCCTCCTCGATGTCGTCGAACACGTCGGCGACCCGTTCCCTGACCTCGGCGCGGATGGCCCGCACCGTCTCGATGGCTTGCCCGTGTGGGTCGTCCAACGCCCAGTCACGAACGTCGACAGTCGTGCCATCGACGCCCAGTTCGAGCGTCGAACAGCCCATCGTGGCGACGATGTCACAGGCTTCGAGGTCCGTCGTCGAGATGGACCGGGGCACTCGGTCCGTGATGTCGACTCCCGCCTCGGCCATCGCCTCCACGACCACGTCGTGGACGGAGTCGGCTGGGTCGGTCCCACCGGTCAGAACCTCGACGCGGTCCTCGAGGTTTCGAGCCGCGCGCTCCCGTTCCGCGAACGCCGTCGCCATCTGTGACCGCCCGGCGTTCTGGACGCACACGAACGCGACACGAACTGCATCGTCGGTCATCGGTTCCCCCGTGTCCCGTCCAGCGCGGCGACGAGGTCGGTGGCCCGGTCGGTCGGCCGGTAGTAGTGCCACGTTCCCTCCTTCCGGCGCGTGACGAGGCCCGCGTCCGCGAGGTCGGAGAGCGCGTGACTGACCGCGCTCTCGCTCACGTCCAGCAACGGGTCGAGTTCACAGACACACAGGTCCCGGTCCGCGGCGACGAGCAGGCGGACGACGCGGTGACGCGTCTCGTCACCGAGCGTCTTCAACGCCGCGAGGTCCGCGGAACGAGGCCCGTCGACTGCCTCGTCGAGTGCGGCCAGACTGTCTAGTCGCTCCTGTACGTCGGCGTCACAGCACTCCCCGAGTTGCTCGGCGAGCAAGTTACGGAGGCGGCCCGTTTCACTCATGATTTACTGTCTGAACAGCTGTTCAATTAAACCTTCGGTCGGACGGAGCGGGCAGACCAGTTTCGTGCGGGAGACGCCGTTCTCGACGGGGTGTGGACACTGTGCCGAGAACGGACGGACGGGGTGACACACGCCGTCCACCGTCAGCCCCAGCGGTCTGTCTCGTTCGGTCGAACACGGTGGCGGGCAGTCAGCGGGACTCGACGTGAGTGTATGGCTCCAATCGAGTGTGTACCGCTCTGAGACAGAACGCACACCTGACTGGTAGGGCGGACAGACCGACGGCAACCGGTACTAGGAGGGACTGTCATCAAGGTGGGTGCCCCCCGTTCGGGCCAGCGGTCTGAAAGTGCGTCACCACGTGAGACGGCGACCCTACACAGTAAACTCGTTTATATTACCGGTACGTGATAGGACGTACACGTCCGAGCAGTCTATAACAGAACGTATCCCTATATACTGCGGGCGGACGGCGGACTCCGAGGACAACGCGACCCGGGCCGTGCAGTCAACTGTCGACCTGTTCTCGCGTCGCCTGCTGGAGGCCGATTTCCGCGACGTTGACCCCGTACTCGGCTGTCCGCCGGAGGCTGTCGATGACCAACCCGAGCACGTACGCTTCGCCGGGCACGTCGTGTTCGTAGAGGTCACGGTCGATGTCGTCCAGTCGGTCGGTGAACCGGTCCTGTCTGTCGAAGACATCGACGGCCGCGTCGATACCGGCGTCTGTGAGGATGATGTCGGCCGCATCGTCGACGACATCCCGAGCGGTCGCACCGAGGTCAGAGAGGAGTGTCGCGTACTCCTCGGAGATGGCGGCACCGGGTTCGATGGCGAACCGCGCGATTTTCTCCGCGTGGTCGGCGACGCGCTCGAACTGCCGGGCAGTGTAGTAGAACTCGAAGAGTTCGTCGCGACTCCGGTCCAGTTTCTCTACCTCGTGGAGGTCGGTCAGGGACCGCCGGAAGTGCCGCGTGACCATCGCGAACAGTTTGTCGGCCTCGTTGTCACGCTCGACGACGCGCCGCGCCAGTTCCTCGTCGCCCTCGACGACTGCAGTCACGGCGTCGCGGTGCATCGCCAGCACGACCAACCGGAGTCGGAGCGTACTCTTCCTGATGTTGACGTTCTCGGCGTCGATGAGGTTGGTCAGTTTGATGCGCGTGTCAGAGACCTGTAACACCTCGAACCCGGAGAGGCCGGCGAGCGTCTGCTCGACGAGTGTGCGTCGGTCGGCGGGATGTCCCGTCGTATCGACGAGCGTCATGGAGTCGACGCCGACGGTGTGTGCGGCGTGGACCTGCTGTCGAATCGCCGTCTCACCGTCCGTTGAGACGTCGACGGAGAGCGTGCGCTCGGCGGCATCGCGTCCACCGGTCGGTTCGACGAGGAGCGTCCCGTCACCGTTCGGGTGGAGCGTCAGGGCCGACCCGGATTCGATGCCGTGTTCCGTGGCCCACGACTTTGGTAGCGAGATGGTGTACGTAGTCCCGCCCGAGAGCTGAACTTTTCGGGTCTCCATATAGAAACCGTTCGGGAGTGGGCTACCCTTATTGTTGATATGAGGGGACTTGTTCGATATTGATTGGTTTATATCAGTACGGACAGTCCACGTGAGCGGGTCGAACCACCGTGCAGGCAGGCGGGTCTATGGAGTATATAGCAGTCCGAACAGTAGGGTGAACAGCCCTATTCCCGCCCGCATGGTCCTGCGAGTATGTCCCAACGAACGTGGCGGAGTCCCCGGGATGTCGCGCCACAGGGCCGTGACGCGACACTCGCACAGATTATCGAGGCCATCGAGCGGACCGCACCGGAGACGAAGGCCGACCTCGCGGAGCAAGTCGGCATCTCCGAGCAGTACCTCTCTGAACTGCTGCAGGAGTTGAAACAGGACGATATCGTTCGGAAGGCGTACGTCGTCGACGACGCCGCCGTGTACGACAACGCGGACGTGATATCGCGGCTCGAACCGGTCGGTGAGGGTGACGACTCGCCGAGTATCGACTCGGAGCGAGACGACGCCTCAGACACGTCGATGACGAGGCCCACCGACAGAGGTGAGGCCGTCCTGTCGTTGCTCGAACGACTCGACGACGTGACTGCGACGCAGTACGACGCGGCGCGGACAGTGTTCGTCGGCGAGGACCCGGACCGCTCTGCGACGGCACTGGAGTCGTTGACCAACGAGCGGTACTCGGCGGTCCTCTCGGAACTGAAATCCTACACGCTGACCACCGACTGGCCCGGCAACCGGGTCGCCTCGGACCTCGCCACCGTCGCGACGAACCTCGAAATCGTCGGCGACCGCGCGTGTTTCATCACCGACGTTATCGAGACCCAGGAAGTCGACGCGACCGGTGTGGTCGAACGGAGCGTCCGCGACATCTTCGCCGCGGGCGCGGAAATAAACGAGTCCTTCCGTGCCATCCTGTTCGACGGTGACCTCGGCGCGTACGACGAACTCGTGACCCACGAGGAGACGGTACACCGAGACTTGGACGAACTCTTCGAACTCATCACTGCCTACGACCCGGGGGTGTACGGGTATCTCGTGACCGTCACCCGGGCACTGGAGCGGGCGATTTACTACTGGGTCCACGCGGCCGAAATCGCCGTCCGCCTCCACTCCGGGGTTCGGCCGGACCACGTCATGATTTGATACCGTCAGCGGAAGGTACTCACTGTTGGCCTTTCTCCAAATTCGCTGCCGCCGTTCGGTTTCGAGGTGTTCCATCGCCCGGTCAGTGTGGCGGCGGCGGAAGCGCGTCGGCGAGAGGAGAGCATCAGTCGAGGGCCGGTGCGTCGGCCGTCGCGGGAGCGTACCGTTCGAGGAATGTATCGAGGTCGCGAAACGCGTCGAGTCGCTCGGCGAGCGTGTCGTGGTCCCAGTGCCACCACTCCGTGGCGTCGATACGGGCGGCGGTTTCGGTGGGGAACCGACGGCCGATTTGCTCCGCGGGAACGCCGCCGACGACGGTGTACGGTGCCACATCGTCGGTCACTACCGCGCCGGCCGCGACGACGGCACCGTTCCCGACGGACACACCCGGCAGGACTGTCGCGCCGTGGCCGACCCACACGTCGTGACCGACTTCGACCGGTTGGTCCGCCCGCCAGTCGAACACCCACTCGTCGTCGGCCCCGAGGCCGTACATCTCCGCCCGGTACGTGAAGTGGTGGGCCGTCGGGCGGTGAATCGGGTGGTTCGTGGGGCCGAGGCGCGCGTCCGAAGCGATGTTGCCGAACTTTCCGATAGTCGTGTGGTCACACTGGGCGCGCTCCATCAGGTACGTGTAGTCGTCGACGGTCGAGTGATGAACCCGGACTCCGGCCCGCAGTTCCGTCCATTCGCCGAGTTCGCTCTCGGAGATGTGAACCGGTTCGTGGAACGTCGGTTCGGGGCTGAGTTCGACCGTCCGATTCGGACCGTGAGCGTCGATGTACTGCATCGTCACTCTCGCCGTCCGGCCATCGACTTGACGATTTTCACCGGCTGGGAGAGGAGCGTCTCGATGACGCCCTTCGTCTCCACGTCGTCGTCCTCACGGAGGGACGAGCGCACGCGCTGGCTGAGGAGTTCCACCGTCCCCGTCAGCATGAGGATGAGGATGATACACGCCATCATCTCCGTGTAGTGGAACGTCTTGCGCTGGATGTCGAGTTCCAGTCCGAGACCGCCAGCCCCGATGAGACCGAGGCCGACGGCGACCCTGACGTTGTGTTCGAGGTCGAACGCCGTCCACGCGATGAACTGTCGGAACACCTGACTCAGCATCCCGAAGGAGATTATCTGAGTCCGGCCAGCACCGGTCGACTGGATGCCTTCGATGGGGCCGTCGGCGATTTCTTCGAGTTCGTCGGTGAACAGTCGTCCGAGGTAGCCGGTGGTGTCTATCATCACCGCGAGCGTCGCGGTGAACGGCGAGACACCGCCCAGCGGGATGAGGATGAGTACCCACACCAGTGCCGGGATGGCACGGATGAGGCTCATCGTCGCGCGGAACAGGAGGTTGAGCGGGTACGGGATGACGCGCTCGCTGGCGAGTACCCCGAAAAAGAGCGCGAGCGGCAGTCCGAGGATGGTCCCGGCGATGGCGATGGCGAGCGTCACCTGCGACGCACCGAACAGGTCCTCTGCGAGCATGAAGTTCCAGTACTGCATCACGTCGACGAACGGGATGAAGCCGAAGTACGTCGTGGGCGGGAAGTACTCCCCGAGTGCCTGGATGAACTGCGGAATCTGGTTGAACAGCTCCGTGAGCGAGAAGCCGACGGCTTCGAGACTGGCGTTGAATATGACGGCCACGACGACGATGCCGAGCCCCGTGTACAGTCGGCGGAGCGTCTTGCTCCGCTTCATGTCCGTCAGTTTCTGTTCGACGGCAGAGTCGCCTCCGCCCCCGAGTCCGAGGTACCGCTGGAGCGCGCCCAGCCGTGACCGGTCCGCACTCATGCCTCCACCCGCTTGTCCCTGTCTCTGTCGGTGTCCGTCGTGTCGTCGTGGTCCGCGAGGCCGACCGTTTCGACGCTCCCGTACAGGTCGTCGATGAGGTCAGGAGTGAGTTCGTCGTCCTCGACATCGAACAGGAGTTTCCCGTCCCGGAGGCCGATGAATCGCTCGCCGAAGTGCGCCGCGATGTTCACCTGATGGAGGCTCACGAGCGTCGTCACGTCCGCCGAGTCCGCGGCCTCATTGAGGTACTCCATCACCGTCTCGGCACTCGACGGGTCGAGACTGGCCACGGGTTCGTCGGCCAACAGGAGTCGGGGCTCCTGTACCAGTGCCCGCGCGATGCCGACCCGCTGTTGCTGGCCACCACTCATCTGGGATGTCTGCTGGTCAGCCTCGTCGAGCAGGCCGACGGTGTCGAGTGCCTCCAGTGCCCGCTCTTTGGTCGAGCGGTCCTGCCACTGGAAGATGCTTTCGAGAGTGCTGGTGTCGTCGAGCGAGCCAGTCAGCGCGTTCGTGAACGCCGAGACACCTTCGACGAGGTTGTGCTGCTGAAAAATCATCCCGACATCCGAGTTCGAACCACTCAGTGGCTCGCCGTCGAGATAGATGTCGCCACTCGTCGGCTCGGTCAAGCCGTTGATACACCGAAGCAGGGTAGACTTACCCGCACCGGATTCGCCCAGCAGGACGACGAACTCGTCCTCTATCTCGAAGGATACGTCCTCCACAGCGGTGACGTTACCGTACTCCTTTGTCAGATTCTCGATTGTCAGTGTACTCATAGTACTGAAAAGGCGGGTGGTAGTTACTCGCCGAGCTCGACGCCGACGGTGTTGAGTCGCTCGATGACCGGCTGGTACGCGTCCATCGAGGTGTCTTGCAGCGTCGTGAACGGCAGTTCTTCCTCGTTGTAGTCCTCGGGATAGTACTCCTCGATGAGCGACTGGTCCGAGTTCACGAGAACGTCCCTGATTTCTTCTTTCTTGTCCGATTCCCACGTTGCGCGGGCGTACATCGGCTGTTTCGGGATGGGGAAGGAGAACCAGAACGGTCGGAACTTGGGACTCTCCGTGTCGAGCGTGTCGAGGAACGAACTCTTGTCCAGAACTCGGTCGGGGAACTCAGAGCGGTACGACTCGGGGATGTGCGGGAGGCCGTTCCCGCCCCACGTCGTGGCGGAGTCGGCTTCGCCGTTGCCGAGTTTCTCCAGCGCGATGTCGTGGTTGGACCACGACCCCTCGAAGTCGACCGGGTCGCCGTCGGGCGCGTCCCCGATGTCGAGGCCGCCCTCTTCTTGAAGGGCATACAGCGCGAAAATGGAGCCACTGGTCGAGAGCCGGTCGGCGAACGCGTGGGTCTTCCCCTCGACGTCGGACAGTTCCTCGATGTCCGAGTCCTCGTTCGTGAGCATAATCGAGAAGTAGAACGCCGACCCACCGGTGACCGTCGTGCCGTACACGTCCATGAGGTCGGGGTTCGAGATGAGCGTGATGTCGTCCATCCCGATTTCCGCCTGCTCACTGTTCAGAGCCGGTCGGATTGCCGAGTAGTCCTGCGGGACCTGCATCTCGACGTCGACGCCGTCTACCTCGCCGTTGATGAGGTTCTGGACGGGTTTGTACCGTCGTCGGGCGTCCGCCGGTGTGCCCGGTGTCAGCAGCATCGTGACTTCCTCGACGTCGCTGGAACTGCCCCCGCCGAGGACGCCGGTACAGCCAGCGAGGCCAGCGATGGCGGCCGCACTCGCCCCACCGAGGAACTTCCGCCGTGTCGAACTCGTGTCCGTTCGTTCCGTGCCATCCGCCGCTCGCGTCCGTGTGGTGTCTGCCATCGACGGGGACAAACAACAGTACCCCGATAGTCGTTGTCTGCGTAGAGTCCAAAGGGTCGGGAACCCCGGAGACGAGTTCGGGTTCTGGCATCCTCGTGCAGTCTCTAGTCTATACTCGTCTGTACTATCTGACTTGGGACGGGTGTCGGTACGCGACCGGCTCACGGGAATAGAGAGTACCCAGCGTAGTGTTAAGTCGTAATCCGGGATTCGTTTATCCGATTCCATGGACGACCCAGCAGACAGGGCGGACAGGTTCGAGTTACTCGCCGCGTGCGAGGACGACGCCCTCGCGCGGATGGCCAACGGCGTACTCGAATCCGACCCGCAGTTGGCGGTGGTACAGGAGCCGAAGCCGCAGTTGCTGATGCAACAGGTCCGTGAACCGGTCGAACGCCGACTGTTCAACCTCGGGGAAGTCGTCGTCACGCCGGCGGAGGTGGAACTGGGCGGCGCGCGCGGGTTCTCGATGGTTCCGGGGAAAGCAGAACGTGCCGCGCTCTCCGGGGCTATCGTCGACGCCGCCGTCGCCGGTGACCACCCGAAGCAGTCGGAACTGACCGCCGAACTCGAACGGGTTGCCGACCGCCATCAGACCGAACGCAGGGAGGAGTGGAACGAGAGCAAACACACGGCAGTCGAGTTCGAGACGATGGAGGACGACCTGTGAGGGCACTCGGCCTCGACACCGTTCACGACACGCGGGCGACGTTCCGAGCACTCTGTGACGCGATGAGTCGGCCGGGTACAGTTCAGCACGTGCCGGGCGAACGCGGCGACCACGCCGTCGCCGCGACGCTTGTCGACCACGAAGTGACAGTCCACACCCCGGACGAGAGCCTCCGGGCGGCACTGGCGGCCAGTGGCCGGCTCGCGGCGGCCGACCCGACGGACGCGGACGTCGTTCACGCTGACGGCGTCCCGTCGTGGGACGTTCGTGACCTCGACCGTGGGTCGCTGGTCGAACCCAGCGACGGCTCGACGGTCGTCTACCGCGTCGAGCAGGTGTCCCCAAAGCCGGGAGGCGGAACGACACGGCTACACCTCTCCGGGCCGGGTGTCCCCGGCACACGGGCCGTGAGCGTGGGGCTTCCGGCCGAGGAAATCGAGGCGGTGGCCGACGCCCAGTCGACGTACCCGCGCGGAGTCGACGCGATACTCACTGCCGGGAACCGCGTCGTCGCACTGCCGCGGTCGGTCACGCTGGAGGTGGCCTGATGGGCTACATCGCGGTGACGGCCGGCGAAGAAATCATCGAGCGCGCCGAGGACTTGTTCGAGAAACAGCGACTCGACGACGACACCGACACCATCTCCGTCGCCCAAATCGAGGGGCAACTCGAACGAGTCGCGGGGCAGGCTATGAGCGAGGGCGGTCTCTACGCCCCGCGGCTGGCCGCGCTCGCGGTCAAGCAAGCACAGGGTGACACCGCCGAGGCCGCCTTCCTCCTGCGGGCGTACCGCTCGACGTTGGAGCGGTGGGACGAGACGGTCCCGGCGGACCCGAGCGAGATGTTCGCGACGCGGCGGGTCTCACCCGCCTACAAGGACGTGCCCGGCGGGCAGATACTCGGACCGACGAAAGACTACACTCAACGACTCCTCGACTTCGCGCTCGAATCGGAGGGCGACGAGACGGCCCCCGAAGACCCCACCGCCGAGTGGGACACCGGCGACGAGACGCCGGAGACGCTCACGAACGTCCTCGAAGTGCTCCGTCAGGAGGGCCTCGTCCACGAACCGCAGACAGACCACGAGGGCGACCCAGCGGACACGACGCGCGACGCCGTGACCCATCCGGCGAGTCGGGACGAGGTGTTACAGGAACTCGCCCGCGGGGAGACCGGTGCAATCACCGCGCTCGGCTACTCCGCACTCCGGGGGTACGGACAGGTCCACCCGACGCTCGCGGAGGTCCGCGTCGGGCGGTTACCGGTGAAAATCGAACACCCGTACACGGGCGAGACGGTGACCGTTACCGACATCGAGGTCAGCGAGAGCGAGGCTGTCGTCCCGGTGTACGCGAAACGGGACGACCCGCAGTTCGCCTTCGGGTACGGTCTCACCTTCGGCCGGAACGAGCGGAAAGCCATCGCCGCCACGATACTGGACGCGTCGATACAACTCGACGGGTCGGACCCGGCCGAGGACGCCGAGTTCGTCCTCGACGTGGTCGACGGGATGGACGCCTTCGGCTTCATCGAACACCTCAAACTCCCGCACTACGTGACGTTCCAGTCCATCCTCGACCGTATCCGGTCCATCCGGGAGCGCAAGGGCGTTGCAGGGCCGGACGGCGACATCGGCGACACCGGCGAGACAAAGCGCGATGACGAACCCGCGGCCCCGGAGGTGAGTGACGATGACTGATATCGACGCTGACGCCGCCGTCGACACGGAGTCCGTCGACGCGGCACTCGACTCCCTCGACAGCGAAGGACTGGACGGCTACAACTACGCGTACCTCGACGAGCACACGAAGCGAGAGGTCAGGCGGTCGGTGCTGAAAGCCATCGCACTGCCCGGTCATCAGGTTCCGTACGCCTCGCGCCCGATGCCGCTGGCGCGTGGGTGGGGGACTGGCGGTATCCAAACCTCCCTCTCCCTGTTGGGGCCGGACGACACGTTCAAAGTCGTCGACCAAGGCTCCGACGAATCGGTGAACGCGGCCAACATCCGCCGCCTCGCGGAGAACACGGCCGAGGTCGAGACGACGACGGACATCACCGACGCCGACGTGATTCAGACTCGCCACCGGATTCCCGAGGAAGTCCTGACCGAGGACCAGATTCTCGTCCTCCAAGTCCCCATCACCGACCCGCTTCGGAAGGTGGATTCGAGCGACGCGGCGAACCGTCGGCGTCACGCCCACCGAAACTACGGAAAGATGTGGGTCCACCTCTACGAGAACGTCGTGGAGTGGGGCGAAATCAACATCGCGTCCCGGTACCCGACGATGGTCGGGGACCGCTACCTGATGGACCCGTCACCCATCCCGCGGTGGGACGTACCGAAACTCGACGACGCGGACAACCTGTTCGTGTTCGCGGCGGGACGCGAGGCACGCATCTACGCCGTGCCGCCGCACACCTCGGTCGAACCGCTCGCCTTCGAGGACAAGGAGTTTCAGGTCGAGCGGTTCCCCGAGCAGGCATGTCGCGCCTGTGGCTCGACGGACACCTACCTCACGGAAGTCGAGACGGACGACGGGACGCGGGTCTACGCCTGCAACGACACGTCGTTCTGTCTCAAGCGACAGGAGGACCCCGACCTCCCGAAGGACCACCACTGCGACGCGGACGGCGTGGACTGGGGACCGGGGACACCAAACGGCGACACAACGGACAAGACCGGAGGTGACGGCCAGTGACCCTCCTCTCTGCGGAGGGCTTGACGAAAGTGTACGGCGAGGGATGTCCCGCCTGCCGGGAGCGGACCGGCGACGCGGCGGGGACGAACCAGTGTCCCGAGTGTGGGAGCGTCGTCGCCTGTGCGGACGTCGACCTCGGCGTCGAGGAGGGCGAGGTCCTCGGCATCGTGGGCGAGTCGGGGTCCGGAAAGTCCAGCCTCGCGGAGCTGCTGGCACTGGCCCCCGACGAGGACGGACACAGCGACGGTGCGGTGCGATACGCACACCACGACGGGAACCTGCTCGACGTGGACTACGAGACACGTCACAGACTCAGAAACAGCGACATCAGTCTCGTCCACCAGCACATCCGCGACGGCCTCGAACTCGATTTCTCCGGCGGCGGGAACGTTGCCGAGAAACTGCTCTCGGCCGGGTGGCGCGACTACGAGGCAGTCCGCGAACGCGTCGCGTCGCTGTTCGAGGAGACGGAAGTGCCCGTCTCACGGATGGACGACCAGACACACACCTACTCCGGTGGGATGCAACGCCGGGTGCAAATCGCTCGGGCACTCGCCAACGACCCCGAAGTGGTCGTCCTCGACGAACCGACGACGGGGTTGGACGTAAGCGTCCAAGCCCGCGTGTTGGACATGTTCCGACGCGTCCAGCGCGAAGAGGGCGTCGCGGCCGTCGTCGTCTCTCACGACTTGGGCGTGGTCAGACTGCTCGCCGACCGGACGCTGGTGATGCGTCACGGACGGGTGGTCGAATCGGGCCTCACGGACCGGGTCATGGAGGACCCACACCACGAGTACACGCAGACACTAATCAATTCAGTGATATAATGACAGTACTGACAGTCGAGAGTCTCGACAAGACGTTCGACATGCACGTCCTCGGCGACAAGCAAGTCGTCGGACTGGACGACGTGACGTTCTCCGTCGACGCCGGCGAATTCGTCGCCGTCGTCGGCGAGTCCGGCAGCGGCAAGTCGTCGCTGCTGAAATGTATCTACCGGACCTACGAACCGTCCGGTGGGCGAGTCGTCTACCACGGTGCGGACGGGACGGTCGATTTGGCGTCGTGTGACGACCGCACGGTACTCGGCCTCCGCGGGGACGCCATCGGGTACACGTCGCAGTTCCTCGACGAGATTCCGCGGGTCCCTGCGGTCGATGTCGTCGCCCGGCCGCTCAGAGAGCGCGGATGTGAGGGCGAAACAGCCCGTGAGCGTGCCGAAATGCTGTTGTCACGGCTCGGCCTCCCCGAGGAACTGTGGGCGGCGTATCCGGCGACGTTCTCGGGCGGCGAGCGCCAGCGGGTCAACCTCGCACAGGCAATCGCGCCGAAACCGGACCTCCTCCTGTTGGACGAACCGACCAGCGCGCTCGACCCGGAGACGCGGGCGGCGGCCATCGACCTGCTCGGCGAGTACCTCGACGACGGGACGACGGTTCTCGGTGTCTTCCACAACCGCGACGTGGTCGAGGCAGTCGCCGACCGGGTGGTCGTCCTCGACGACGCACAGGTCGAGCGTGTCGTCCCCATCGCGGAGTACGAGGGGGAGGTGGTCGCGTGACGCCCCAGCGTGCCGTCGGCGAGACCACGACAGTCGTGCGGAACGGTCGAATCGTCACACCCGACGCGGTTGTCGAGGGTGGCGTCCGCGTCGAGGGCGACCGCATCGTCGCCGTCGGGGACGTGTCCGAAGACGCGGACGAGACCATCGACGCTGCGGGTCGCCTCGTCCTGCCGGGCTTGGTCGACCTGCACGGCGACGACATCGAGTCCCACCTCCACCCCCGCTCCGGGGCACGGATGGACACGCACATGGCACTCGCCACCGCAGACCGGGCGAACCTCGCCGCCGGTATCACTACGAAGTTCCACGCTATCTCCTTCGAGGTCGACCCGGACGAGAACCGCTCGCCCGAACTCGGTGCCGAGATTACCGACGCCGTCGAGACGGCCGACGACTTGCTGGCCGACCACCGCATTCACGCCCGGTGTGAGGTCACACAACCGGAGTGTGTCGACGCCGTGGAGGCGGTCATCACGGCCGGCGACGCCGCGCTCGTCTCGGTGATGAGTCACATCCCCGGGAAGGGGCAGTTCCGTGACCGAGACGCCTTCATCGACTACTACCGCAACTCACAGCAACACACCGTCGAGGAAGCGGAGGAGATGATAGACGAACGCGGCGACATCGCACACGACACCATCCGGGAGCGAGTCGACCGGATAGCCGGTGCCGCGGCCGACCGAGACATTCCGATAGCCTCCCACGACGACGAAGACCCGGCGGAAGTCACGCGTCTCGACAGCGTCGGCGTCGGCATCAGTGAGTATCCCATCACGCTCGACACTGCCGAACGGGCGGCCGACCTCGGGATGGCCGTGGCGATGGGCGCGCCGAACCTCGTCCGCGGCGAGAGCCAGTGGGGGAACCTCCGAACGGCGGACGCAATCGACGCCGGCGTAGTGGACGCCTTGGTCGCGGACTACCACCCGCCGTCCTTGCTCGCCGCGGCGTTCGTCGACACCGGCGAACCGCTCCCGGCCAGAGTCCACCGCGTGACTGCTGGACCCGCAGACGCCGTCGGACTCGAGGACCGGGGGCGTCTCGAACCCGGGAACCGGGCGGACCTCGTCGTCGTGGACGAGGCACCGACGCCGACGGTCACACGGGCACTCGTCGGCGGGCGACCGGTATACCGTGCGACGGACATCGACGGGGTGAGCCGATGACCGAAGCGTCACTCGGGGCGGCGATGGACGTCCGCTTCGGCGCGACTGTCGAGGAGTTCCTGACGTACATCACGGACCTCGGCCTCAACCACGTCGAGTTCAAACACGAGTACCTCTGTGGCCACCCGGACACGCCGGACCCGTCGACGGTTCGGGAACTGGCCGAGAGTTACGACGTGTCGGTCACCTACCACGCGCCGTTTCGGGACTGGAACCCGGCGAGTTTCAACGACGCCGTGCGGGAGGCGTCAGTCCAGCAGGTCAAGCGGACGTTGGACGACGCCCACGAGGCGGGTGCCGACGCCGTCGTCGTCCACGGCGGGTCGGTTCCACACCGCTACCCCGAGTGGGTGAAAGAGACGGCCAGAGAGAACGCGATGCGGTCGCTCGCGGAGGCGGCACAGTACGCCCAGCTGGTCGGCGTGCCCCTCTGTCTGGAGAACCAACCGCGGGACGGCTCGAAACGGCGATACACCACCTCACCCACCGACCTCGGAGCGGCGTTGGACGCCGTCGACGTGACGCCCGATATCCTCGGCGTGACGCTCGACGTGGGCCACGCGAAGGTCAACGGGCACGACTGGGACGCGTTCGTGGAGCGGTTCGGCGACCGAATCCGCGTGTGTCACCTGCACGACAACGACGGGACGAGCGACCAGCACGAACCGCTGACCGACTACGAGGGCGTCGTCGAGTCCGTTCCCGCGGATAATTTCGTCTTCGAGACCAAGTCGGTTACCGACGTGGCGGCGAGCATCGGTGCGGAAACAACACCTATCGCAACGGAACTTCCGACAGATGTCTGAACGCCGAGAACGAATCGAATGTCCATACGACGCAATCGTCTTCGACAACGACGGCGTCATCGTGGAACCGACCGATAGGGACGTGATAGTGGATGCAGTCGTCGAGACGTTCCGGGAGTTCGACGTGGACGTGGACCGCTCACACGCGGAGTGGACTGTCGCGTCGGCTGCTGGCCCGACGGAGGCGGTCCACGAGGACCACGACATCGACGCCGCAGCGTTCTGGCGACGGCGGGAAGCGAAAGCCGCGGACGCACAGTGTGCCGCGGTCCGGGCTGGAGGGAAGCAGGTGTACGACGACGTGAACGCGCTCGACGCGTTCGACACGCCGCTCGGCCTCGTCAGTAACAACCAGCACGCGACGGTCGAGTTCCTCCTCGATTACCACGGTCTCGACGGCCGGTTCGAGACTGCCTACGGCCGTCACCCCACAGTCACGGGTGCGGAGCGGCGAAAGCCCGACCCTCACTACATCGAGACGGCACTCGACGACATCGGGACGACGGACGCGCTCTACGTCGGGGACTCCGAGAAAGATATCGTCGCCGCTCAGCGGGCCGGTATCGACGCCGCATTCCTGCGGCGCGACCACGTCGCCGAGGTCGACCTGTCCGTCTCACCGACGTACGAAGTACCTGACCTCGATGCACTCGTGGGGACACTCTCCGGGCAGTCGAGAACCGAGTCGGACTGAGACGGTACCGTTGTTCCTGCCTACGTAGGTTTTAATTCTCAGAGGCACGGAACGACTTATGTGACCGCCGAGTGAACCCGTGGTTCATGGCGACGACAGACCAAGAGTTCTTCCTCGACAACGACCGCACACACGAGTTCATCGACACGGTTCGAGACATCACCGACCGACACGACGACGTGGACGACAGAGACGAGATACACGACCTGTTGTCGGAGATGCACGACCCGTTCGAGGCACTGCTCGTGGACGACGAGTGGCTCCCGGAACTGTACGCCAACTCGCCACCGGAGGACTACGACGACCACGGCGAGATGGGGCGCGACATCGCACAGTGGTTGCTCTACCGGAGCGACGACCTCGTGTTGTTCAGCCTCGTCATCCCGCCGGAGGTGGAGACGCCGGTTCACGACCATCTCGCGTGGGGACTGGTCGGTCTCTACGGTGGCCAGCAGGAAGAGTCGTTCTACCGCCGTGTAGACGAGATGGACAACGACATCGGCCCGGCAGAGCTAGAACTGGACCGCGTACAGGAGCAGGGCCGTGGCGACTTCTACGAACTCGTCCCGCCCGAGGACGACATTCACAAGGTGAAGACCAGTTCCGACGAACCGAGCGTGAGCATCCACCTGCTCGGCGCGGACGTGGGGTGTGTCCAACGACACGCCTTCGACCCGGACGACGACTTCGTGGAGCAGTTCATGTCCCACTACACGAACGTCCGGTGTGACACGAACGGCCTCGTGCAGGACGACCACTGAATCGGCAGGCAGGGCTGACTACACGTCCGGGTTGACGACTGTATCCGGGCGACCACCGGAGAGGACAGTGTCGATTTTCTCGGCCGCCGCGTTCGCGGCGCGGGGCGGGTACCCGTCGGTCGCACTGGCCACGTGCGGTGTGAGATAGACACGAGGGTGACCGACGAGCGGGTGGTCCGACGCCGGCGGTTCCTCGGCGAGCACGTCGAGTGCGGCGCGTTCCAACTGCCCCGAATCGAGAGCGGCGACGAGCGCGTCCTCGTCGACACATCCGCCGCGGCCGGTGTTGACGAGGTAGCCGCCCGCAAGCGCGTCGAGTTCGACCTCGCCCACCATATTCTCGGTGCGGTCGGTCAGCGGCGTGTGGAGCGTAACGAGGTCCGACCGCCGGAACAGTTCGTCTTTCCCGACCAGTTCCACGCCGGCGGCTTCCATCTCGTCGCGGCTCACCCGGGGCCAAATATCCGAGTCGAGCGTCCCGGCGACGTAGGGGTCGTACCCGATGACGTCGGCCCCGTACGCCTCGGAGACGGTCCGCGCCACGCGAGAGCCGACGAACCCGAGTCCGACTACGCCGACGGTTTGCTGGCTCAGTTCGGGTGCCGGGTCACGTGACCACTCGCCCCGCGCCGTTCGCTCGAACCGCTCCGGGAACTCACGCAACAAGACGGTCAGCATCGCGACGGTGTGTTCGACCACCGCGGGGCCGGGTCCCTCGGGGTTGTGCGTGACGACAACGCCGTTCCGGGTGGCGGCCGTCACGTCGATGTGGTCGTACCCGGACCCGTGGACAGCGATGACCTGCAAGTCGTGGGCGGCGTCGATGACTGTCTCGGTCATCTCGCCAGCGCGAAGGAACACAGCGTCTTTGCCTTCGAGGGCGGCTGTCAGTTCATCGTCAGCGTGGACGTGTAACGTTCCGGGCGGTAGTTCCAGTTGGGAAATCGTGTACGGGTCGCCGAGTTCGTCGGCAAACGTCTCGATATCGATGGGGTGCGACTCACTCGTGACGACGAGGACATCCGGCATAGTCAGACCCAGTCTACCCGACGACAATGCTCTTTCGGCGAGTCACTGTCTCGGAGCCGGTTCGAACGAAGTGACACCGCGAGGGAAATGTCGCGAGTGCGGTAGACAGACTGTATCATGGGTATATTTTGCAATGGTTCGTGAGATTAACAGTCGGGCTAATAGTGGCATTATTTCTATCGTTGCTGCTACAGTTATAGTACTAGTAATTAAAAGCTAAAGTATACGTAGGCTCGTCACGGGTATCCGGCGAAGGACGAGCATGAGGGGCCTATCCACGTTCGACACGCATATCACGGAGAAAAATCGAGAGAGAGGGTGTTTGCTCGCTGCTTTCTAAGACGACACGCGAGCAAACGCGATGCGGCTCGAGACAGTAAAAATGCAGATTTTTTGTTAGTAATATCGTTTCATATCTTTCGAAGAATTTCAAAACAGTTTTGGAAGTCGTCTTGCCGAAATGACTGGTCCTGACGCCTACCCATTACATAACTATAGTTGTAATTTCGAGCGACCGGTCGCCAACGCGGTACAACCACAGTGCCAACCTCGGAGCAGTCGCAGTACGAAGAAACAGCGGCACCCCGACCAGAGTTGCACGACTATTTTATTTTTGTGGCTATATTTTTGATACCGTTGTGCTATTTTCGCTATATTCGTTGCTCTACCATATATATCACGTTGAGCGGTGAGAGTCTCTATTTCCTATTCGGAAACGGTAGTGAGGTGTGGAGGGATTACGGTGGACCCTCAGGAGTGCGCTATGTTGAGTTCGACTTCGTTGACGAGGCTCAACAGGAGGTCGGGATACTCCTCGTCCATCGGTTGCCCGCGCATCCGATGTGTCGGCCCCGAGACGACGAACGCGCCGAGTACCGTCCCGTCGGGTTTCGTCATCGGCGCGGCGACGGCGTAGAGGCCGCGTGTGCTCTCTCCGAGGCTGTACGCGATACCGCGGTCCCGCGTCGTTTCGAGTTCCTCGAACAGTTCCTCACGGTCGGTGATGGTCGCGTCCGTCGCCCGCGGGAGGCCGTGCTGGTCGAGAATCTCCTCGACGCGCTCGCGGGGAAGTTGCGAGAGAATCGCCTTCCCCGAAGCAGTCTGGTGGAGGAACATCCGTTTGCCGGGGCGGGTGCGCGTCGGAACGCCGTTGGTCCCCGTCTCGCGGTAGAGAACGACGGACTTGCCGCTCTGTTCGGTCATACACTGTGCCACCTCACCGGTCTCCGTCGCGAGTTCCTGAACCTTGGTCTTGATGACGTTCGCGCGCGGGAACTGCGCTCTGACGTACCCGCCGATGTCCAGAAACCGGAAGCTCAGACTGTATCTATCGCCGTCTTTGACGACGTACCCGTGCGCGACGAGCGTCGCGAGGTGCTTGTGGACGGCACTCTTCGAGAGTCCCGTCTCTTCGGCTATCTCGGTGACGCGCCCGCCGTCGTTTCGCTTCAACTCATCGACGACCCGGAATGTCGTCCCGAGACTCTTTATCGGGGCGTCCACGTCGTTCCCGTCCGCGCGGGGTGTCGCGTCGTCGGTCATACCCGACACGTCGGACGGAGGGTACGTGAATTTTTCCCATATAGAAACGAAACGGAAGAGTCGGTCCCGAAGAGAAACTGTCTTGCTGCTCGTTACCACGCCACTGCCACTCACGTGAGCGACGGGAGACCGTCGTCGCGAAGGACCGACGCAATCTGGTTTTTCTGAATCTCGTCGGTTCCGGCCGCGATGCGGCGGGCACGGGCCAGCCGGTAGAGGTATTCGAGGGGATGGCCCTGCTGGTAGCCGTTCGCGCCGTGTATCTGGAGTGCCTCGCTGACGACGCTCTCGGCTATCTCCGAGGAGAAGAGTTTGGCGATGCTGGTCCCCATCCGGTCGGGGATACGGCCCTGTTCGACGGCCGTCGTCGCCGCGCGGTACGTCAGCGCGCGGGACGCCTCCAGTTGCTTGGTCATGTCCGCGAGTTTCCACTCGATACCTTGGAAGTCCCCGATAGGTTGGCCGAACTGTTCGCGGTCCTCGGCGTAATCCAGTGCCTTCCCGAGGGCGTTCCGAGCCATCGAGTTCGCGAACGTGGAACTCCCGAGTCGCTCCCAGTTGAGGGCCTTCAGTTGGTTCTTGAACCCGTCCGGACCACGGGTGAGGACGTTCTCCTCGGGGATGTGGACATCCTCCATGTAGAACTGCGTCTGCCGGTGGTCGGCCATGTTGGTGAAGTGCTGGGCCACGTCGACACCAGCCGCGTCGAAGTCCATCACGACCGTTCCCATCCCCTCGGGGAACTTCGTCCAGACGACGGCGGCACTCGACTCTTCGACGCTACTGACCCACGTCTTCTCGCCGTTGAGTACTAACTCGCCGTTCTCCTCCGTGACCTCGGTGTTCATCGACGCCACGTCGGACCCGGATTCGGGTTCCGAGATGGCGACGGCGATGCACGTCTCGCCCGCCGTCACCTTCGGGAGGTACTCCTCTTTGACTGCCTCGGACCCGAACATCTCGATGGCGCGGGGCGCGACCATCTGCTGTTCGTAGAGGTACTGCGCGGTGTCGGGGCACACCTCACCGACAGCCTCGATGGTGAGCATCGCGGCCAACTCGTCCATCCCGCCGCCGCCGTACTCCTCTCCGATGTTGATGCCGAGGAAACCTTGGTCTGCGAGGAGTTCGATGTTCTCCCACGGTGTCTCGCCCTCCCAGGTGAACGCGTTCTCCTCGAACTCCGAGTGAGCGAGGTCCTCCAACGTCTCCAGTACCATCCGCTGCTCGTCGGTCAGCGAGAGCATACCACAGTATCCGACCGTCGGGAGTTAAAGTCCCCGGAGTCGCTGGCTACTCGCCGGTGAACTCGGGGTCCCGGTCCTCGAAGAACGCCTCGACGCCCTCGCGCATGTCCTCCGTGGCGAACAGCGAGGTGAACAGTTCGAGTTCGTGGTCCAGTCCCGCGTCCAGCCCCATCTCCGCGCTCGCGGCGACGGCCCGCTTGCCGTGTTCGAGGGCTTTCGGACTCTTCTCGGCGATAGTTCCGGCGAGGTCGGAGATTCGTTCCTCGAACTCGCCCTCGGGGTGGGCTTCCTCCACGAGGCCGACGTCTGCGGCTTCCGTCGCGTCGATGAGTTCACCCGAGAGCGTGAGTTTCATCGCCTGCCCCATCCCGACGACACGGGGGAGTCGCTGGGTCCCACCACCGCCCGGTATGATGCCGAGGTTGATTTCGGGCTGGCCGAGCTTCGCCCCCTCCTTGGCGATGCGGATGTCACAGGCCAAGGAGAGTTCACAACCACCGCCGAGCGCGTGGCCGTTGATGGCCGCGATGACGGGCAGCGGTGAGTCGGCGACCCGCTCGTAGATACGCGGCCGGGCACTCGCCTCGCGTTGGTCGAACTGGTCGCGCTCTCGGAACTCGCTGATGTCGGCCCCAGCGGCGAACGCGCCACCGTCGTCGTCACCCGTGATGACCAGCACGCGCACGTCCTCGTCCGTCGTCTCCACGGCGTCGATTGCGTCCTGAATCTCGGACCGAACCGTGCCGTTCAGCGCGTTCCGGGCGTCCGGACGGCTGATAGTGATGGAGGCGACACGGTCGGCGATGTCGCCGAGTTCGACCGCGACCGTCTCGTACTCGCCGAAGTCGCTCATCGGCCACCCTCCCCGGCGGGCCGGACGGCCTCACCGTCTTCCCAGATGTAGAACCCCTCGCCGGATTTCTTCCCGAGGTTGCCCGCCCGGACCTTCCGACGGAGAATCTGCGGCGGGCGGAACCGCTGCCCGAGTTCGTCGGTCAGATACTCCGCGATGTCGAGTCGGACGTCGAGACCAACCATGTCGGTGAGCTTCAGCGGCCCCATCGGGTGGTTGTACCCCTCGCGCATCGACGTGTCGATGTCCTCGACGCTTGCCACGCCGCTCTCGACCATCCGCATCGCCTCAAGTCCCAGCACGACGCCCAACCGCGAGGACGCGAACCCGGCCGTGTCGCGGACGACAACGGGGTCTTTGTCGATGTCCTCGACGTAGTCCACGACGGCCTGCTCAGTGGCCTCGCTGGTCTGTTCAGCGACGATAACCTCGACCAGTGGCATGATGTGTGGTGGGTTGAAGAAGTGGACACCGGCCACGCGCTCGGGAGTGTCGAGCGCGCTCGCGAGTTCCGTCACGGACAGCGAGGACGTGTTCGTCCCGACGATAGCGTCCTCGGCGACGAGAGCCTCCACGTCGGTGAGAACATCTTTCTTCAGGTCCATATCCTCCGGCACCGCCTCGACGACGAAGTCGGCACCTTCGACGGCGGCGTCGAAGTCGGCCGTTCCGTCGATGTTGCCGAGCGTCGCGTCACGTTCGCCCTCGGTGACTTTCCCGCGCTCGATGCCCTCTTGGAGGTTGCCCTCGATGGCGTCGAGGCCGGCCTGCACGCGCTCGTCGTCGATATCGTTCAGGAGTACGTCGTGGCCGACAGCGGCCGATACCTGCGCGATACCGTGCCCCATACTGCCAGCACCGATAACTGTAATCCGCATACATCGAACGGTTCGGGAACGCCGATAAACGTTACGTTCGTTCCTTAAGCGACGGTGATGAGGACGACGCCACACACAGTGACCACCGCGCCAGCGAGCGTCGCGCGCGTGGGCGATTCACTCCCCTCGAACAGGAGCAGGCCCAGCGCGACGGTAAACAGCGGGCTAGAGTTGAAAATCGGGACCACGACGACGGCGTCGGCCAGCGACAGCGCGAGGAAGTACGAGCTGATAGAGACTGTCCAGCAGAGACCGGTCAGCAGTAGATACCACCGGCTGTCGCCCGAGAACACGGCCCGGAGTTGGCTGGTATCCCGGTACAGTGCCATGACGACGCCGACGCCGAGGCCGACGGCGAAGTTCACCGCCAGTGCCGGCACCAACGGCGCGCCGAGTTCCGAGAGTCCGAACTTCCGGATAACGGGTGTGGTTCCGAACCAGAACACGATGACCAGCGAGACGAGGGCGGCCGTCCGGGCGTCCACCGACGGGTTCGCCTCGTTACCCGAACGAGCGAGTACGACCAACCCAACCACGACGAGCGCGACACCGATAGCGAGCAATAGCGTTAGCGTTTCGCCGAGGAACGTGACGGAGAAGACGACAGCGACCACAGGGCTGGCACTCTTGACGGCGTGTGAGATGCCCGCACCGACGAGCTCTATCGAGTTCGAGAGGAGAAACCGCCCGAGACCAGTCCCCAGCAGACCACTCAGGAAGAATACACCGACCATCGCCGGGGTCAACTGGGTCTGTCCGGTCGCCACCGCGTACGGGACGAGGATGACGACGCTGACAGCGGCGGTAACCGTGACCAACGCTTCGGGGCTCGCGTCCGAGAGGCCCTGCCGGGCAGAGACGTACCCGACAGAGGAGACGAGTGCCGCGAACAGGGCGACGATTTCGCCCGGAACCACACCAACAGTCAGAGCGAGTGGTGTGCCTAGCATCCCCGAACAACACGCTCGCGGCCGATATACGTTGTCTCCACGGGGTTTGCATTGTATCCGTGAGTATTCGACAGTGAGAAGTGTGACAGCGGGCTCTCAGAAGGCGCGCGCGGCCGCTCGACCATCGGTTCCGCGAGCCGGGTATCGGGAGTCGAGGTCAGATACTCGACACAGCGTGTGAGGAATCGAGTGCGGTGCAGTCGGGGTGCTGACCGTATCGTCCCGCCGGCTGCAACCTCGTCGAGTGACGGCATACGCAGGTGGTGTGGACGACTGTTCTTAGTGGTTCCGTCATCTGGCGGAGTGACTTTTATAACCCCAATAGACAATGTGGAACTGATGAAGTCCAATCTTCACGACCGGAGGGAGTCGTATGGCCGTCGGTGACGAAGTCGTCGCCCGTCTCGCGGCGGACGGCGTCGAGACAGTCTTCGGCATCCCCGGCAAGCAGACGCTCCCGTTGAACCAAGCGATGGAGGAGTACGGTATCGAGTACGTGATGACGCGCCACGAGACGGCTGTCAGCCACAACGCGTGGGGCTACGCCGAGACGAGCGGCGAGGTAGCCGCAACGGTGGTCATCCCCGGCCCGGGCGACATGAACGCGATGAACGGGCTGAAGAACGCGCTGAACGACTGTACGCCGCTGATTCACATCGCAGTCGAGACGGAGCCGGAGGTCCGTGGCGGGGACGGCATCCACGAGACGCCGCCGGACACCTACGACAACGTCGTCAAGGAGAACTATCTCGTCGAGGAACCGCAGGCCGCCGTGGCGACTGTCGCGGAGGCGGTTCGGACGGCGAAGACTGCACCGAAGGGGCCGGTTCGAGTGGGCATCCCGAAGAACTTCCTCGGCATGGATGTCCCCCAGGCCGCACCCCCGGCAGCGGACCCCGCGGAGCCACCACGGCCGGACGCCGATGCCGTAGCGGCGGCCGCCGACCGACTCGGGAGCGCGGACGAACCCGTCATCGTCGCGGGCGGCGGTGTCCGGGCATCCGAGGCGACGGAGAGCCTCACGGCTGTCGCGGAGCGTCTGGACGCGCCAGTGTTGACTACCTACAAGGGGAAGGGAACGTTCCCGGAGGACCACCCGCTCTCCGCGGGTGTCCTCTGTGGCGGGACGAGTCCCGAGGTGGCAGCCGTACTGGCCGACGCAGACGCGGCACTGGCTGTCGGGACCGACTTCGACGCCGTGTCGACGGGGCAGTGGAGCCTCGACGTGCCGGAAAATCTGATTCACGTCACGCTGGACGCGAACGACATCGGGACGGGGTACGAACCGACCGTCGCGCTCGTCGCGGACGCGGACGCCACGCTCGCCGCGCTCGTCGAGGAGGTTCCCGACCGTGACGGAAACGGGATTGAGCGTGCGCGTGCCGCGCGCGACGCGGACGAGAGTCGTGTCGATGACCTCGTGAGTGGCGACGAACCACCCCTGATGTCACCGACGGCGTTGCAGGCGGTGCGGTCGGCACTCCCCGAGGATACCGTCGTGGCCGTGGACGCCGGTGGGTCCCGCATCTGGACGCTGGTCTCCTTCCCCGCCCTCGGGCCGCGGTCGTACGTCAACCCCGGGTCCTGGGCGACGATGGGGACGGGCCTCCCCTCCGCCATCGGCGCGAAGGCCGCAAACCCCGACGCGGACGTGGTGGCACTGACTGGCGACGGCGGGCTGATGATGTGCGTCCACGAACTGGCCACGCTCGCTGCCGAAGACATCGACGTGACCGTCGTCGTGTTCACGAACCAAGACTACGCCATCATCAGCGAGGAAGCCGAGCGGAGTTACGGGTTGGAGGAGATGACCTACGGGTGGTCGGGCGCGCCGCTGTCGTTCGGCCCCATCGCCGAGGGGATGGGCCTCGACGCGATGCAGGCCGAGACGCCCGCCGAAATCGAGTCGACCGTCGCCGACGCGGTTGCGAGCGACGGCCCGACGCTCGTGGCCGTCCCGACCGACCCAGTCGAACCACAGGCCAGCGAGTGGATGTCGCGCTCCCGGTGAGATACGGCACCATCGTCCGGGCGTAACCGGAACTCGAACTGTCTTTTACTCCACATTTACCGGCTGCGGACCGCCAAAAACGCTGGAAGATAGTCCAAAGGTTTATTTGTTAACCACACCGGTGGTAGAACGTATGGCTCCTGTTAGCAGACGGGATGTGCTGAAGGCATCGAGCGGTATGGCTGCGTTCGCGTTGGCTGGTTGCCAAGGGAACGGCGACGGTGGCGGAGACGGAGATGGCGGTGGCGATGGCGGCGGTGGCGATGGCGGCGGTGGCGGCGGTCGTGTCTCCATCAGCGTCGGGATTCCGAGTGCCGGTACGACGACCGGTGCGGCGAGCAACTCGTTCCAGCGCGTCGTCTCCGAGGAATCGGGCGACACTGAACCGGCGGGCGAACTTCGGTGGAACAATCAGGAAACTGGCGGCGACCCGCCGAGCCTCCGACAGTTCCAGCAAGGGAACGTACAGGCGATGAGCGGTGGGAACTTCATCATCGCGTCGGCCAAGCAGGAACTGCCGCCGTTCGAGCAACAGCCCGTAGAGAATATTCCGCACCAGATGTTCTCCATCGCGCCGCTCCACATGCAAGTCCACGCAGTGGAGGGGTCGGGCATCGAGACGACCGACGACCTCGTCGGCAACAACCTCTGGCCGCTCCCGCCGCAGTGGGGGCTCCGCCAGCAGGCCGAGACGGTGCTGGAGAACGCGGGTTACTGGAGCGAACTCCAGGATACCGACTCCATCGTCAACGCCGGAACCGGCGACGTGGCCGGTGCAATCGAAGAGGGCCGCATCGATGCAATCTTCAGCTACGGTGCCGGGTTCGCCAACCTCGCCGGCTGGGCGACCGAGGTCGACGCCCGTGCCAACCTCCACCCAGTGGAGTGGACCGACTCGATGATAGAGGGTGCGAACAACACGCGTGGGACGGGCCACAGCGAAATCGAAGCGTACGGCTGGGAGAACCAGGACTTCAACGGCGAGACGATCGACGTCTACGGTGCCGACTTCCAGTTCTGGCTCGGCTCGTCCATCTCCCGGGATGTCGGCTACGAACTCGCGAAAATCAGCAACGAACACACCGCCGCAATTCAGGAAGGGCAGCCAGCCTACCTTGACCACAGCGACCCCGAGAACATGGCGTCGCTGTACCTCGAGAACCACCCGGTCCACCCGGGTCCGTACGACTTCCTGGAGGAGCAGGGAGTCGATATGAGCGCGTACACTCGCGGCGAAGTCCAGGGTTAACTCCCTAATCCCCCACCCCAATTAGTTATACAATGAGTCAAGCACAGGACGAAGCACCCGTATGGTCACCACTGGGGCTCGACCGCCAGCACCTGCTGAACAACCTCGTCACAGTGGTGGCACTCCTCTTTTGGGCTCGAATCGTATTGTACGCGTGGTATCAAGAAGTCCCACGGGCGAAATTCGCCGCCCTGTTCCTCGGCGGCGGGATGTTGCTATACGTCTTCAAGCAGTTACACGACGTGGGGACGGACGGAAGCCGCCTCGAACGAATCGGTCTGTGGTTCTGTGCGTTGGTAAGTGCCGTCGTCCCCGGGTACGTCTGGTGGCACTACAACGTGTTGGAGACACTCCGCATCGGATACGCACTCCCGCGTGAGTACGCACTCGGGGCGGTGTTCACACTGGTCGTCCTGTACCTCACTTACCGGGCGTTCGGTGCCGCCTTCGTCGGCGTCGTGGTGGTGGCCATCGGCTATGCGTACTTCGGGTACGCGATTCCAGGCCTGTTTGGCCATAGTGGCATCGGAGAACGACAGATAGTGAACATCCTGACGATGGAGTTCGACGGGTTCTTCGGGTCGATTACCCAGATCGTCGCCGCGTGGGTCGCGCTGTTCCTGCTGTACGCGGGACTGATGCGAGGGTTCGGTGCGTTCCAACTCATCATGAAACTCGCGTTCCGGACGGCCAAGTACCTCCGGTCCGGCGTCGCACAGTCGGCCGTCGTGTCGAGTCTCATCGTTGGCTCCATCAACGGCGCGCAGACGGCGAACGCCGCGATGACCGGATCGTTCACGATTCCGCTGATGCAGGAGAGCGGGATGAAAGGCGAATCGGCTGGCGGTATCGAAGCGGTCGCATCCTCCGGTGGGCAGATAATGCCGCCGGTCATGGGTGCTGCTGCATTCGTGATGGCCTCGCTCGTGACCGGTGTCGGATACGTCGACGTCCTCGTCGCCGGTATCATCCCGGCACTGGTCTTCTACATCTCGGTAGCCATCGGTGTCCACTACATGGCCATCAAGCAACTCCCCGAAGGTGGAATCAACCTCGACGAGCGCATGGAGGAACTGGACGACGGGTACCATCCGGCCATCGAAGGACTCCGTTTCGGAATCCCGTTCGTCGTGTTGCTCTACACGCTGGGTATCGCCCAGTGGACGGTCATCTCCTCGGCACTGTACACCTGCGGTACGATGATTCTCACAGGTGCCGGCTTGCCCCTCGTCCTGAGCTTCGTGAAAGACGGAATGGACCCCGTCGAGACACTCAAAGAAGCCGCGACCGACACTGTCGGGGGGTTCAAGTTCGGTGGAGTTTCGATGGCACCCATCGCCATCATCATCGCGGCCGTCAACGGCATCGTCGACCTGCTGAACGCGACGGGGATGCCCGGCAAACTGTCGCTTGCCATCGTGGGCGTCGCGGGTGGTGTGATGCTGTTCACCGTTATCCTCGCGATGGTCATCTGTCTCATCCTCGGACTGGGGATGCCAACGGTCGCGGCGTACACCATCGTCGCACTGCTCATCGCACCGACGCTCATCGGTAACTTCGCGGTGCCAACGTTAGCCGCGCACTTCTTCGTGTTCTACGCGGCTATCCTGTCGGGCATCACGCCACCCATCGCGATTGCGGTGGTCGTGACCGCGGGTATCGCGGGGTCGAACTTCTGGCGGACAGCACTCGAAGCACTGAAGCTGGGCCTGCCCCTGTTCATCCTCCCGTTCACGTTCATCTACAATCCCGAAATCGTGACGGGCGGGTTCGACGTCAACACAGTCATCTCCGGTGCAGTCGTCCTACTGGGAGCGGTAGCCATCACCCACGGGCTGAACTGCGCGCCCCGGCCGTTCAACGTTCCGTCGCCGTTCAGTTACGGCGTGCGGGGGTTCTTCGTGGCTCTGGGGACACTGGCGATGGTCTGGCCGACGATGATGCCCCGCGTCGGCGTGGTTGCCCTCGCGATGGCCCTCATCCTGATCCAGACCCAAGTCCCGCGCTTCCAGGCCGTGCGGGCAGTTCCGGAAGGCGACTGAGTCCGGAGAAATCTACCCCACTCGGTTTTCAACTTCTCGGAAAGGGCAAACTGTTTAGCCCCGGGAGTCGCACGGTTTCGGTATGCGAGAGGCATACGTAGTCGGGGCTGCCCAGTCACACTTCGGGACTTTCCCCGACGAATCCTACCGCTCGCTGTTCAGTTCGGCGTTCGAGGGAGCCGTCGACAGCGTCGACGGCGACTTCGACCGCACAGAAGTAGACGAGGCGTACGTCGGGACGCTCGGCGTCGGTGGCCGCCAACTCGGCCTCCCCGGTCCGGCCGTCACCGAACACGTCGGCCTCGACGGGGCGTCGTGTACGCGCGTCGAGAACGCGTGTGCGGCGAGCGGCGTCGCACTCCGGCAGGCACTCATGTCCATCCGCGCAGGCGTGGCCGACATCGCCGTCGCCAGCGGCGTCGAAATCATGACCGACATGAGCGGCGAGCAGACCCGCTACTGGCTCGGCGTCTCCGGTGAGACGGAGTGGGAGCGCATGGCCGGTACCACCTTCGCCGGCGTGTACGCACAGATGGCCTCGGCCCACATGGACGAGTACGGCACCACCCGCGAACACCTCTCGCGGGTCGCCGCCAAGAACCACGGGAACGGCGCGAAGAACCCGTACGCCCACCTCGGGTTCGAGTGTTCACTCGAAGACGCGATGGCGGGGACGACTGTCGCAGACCCGCTGAACCTCTACGACTGCTGTCCGACCTCCGACGGCGCGAGCGTCGCCATCCTCGCCAGTCGCGAGGCCGCCGAGGAACTCACCGACACGCCCGTCCGACTCACCGGGAGCGGTCAGGCCAGCGGCACCGTCGGCCTGTTCAACCGGCCGACCATCACGGGTATCCCCGCCACCGAGAAGGCGGCCGAGCAGGCCTACGAGGAGGCCGACGTGGGTCCGGCGGACATCGACTTCGCGGAGGTCCACGACTGTTTCTCCATCGCGGAACTGATGGCCTACGAAGACCTTGGCTTCTGCGAGAAGGGCGAAGCCGGGCCGTACATCGCCTCCGGCGCGACCGAACCGGACGGCGAACGCCCGGTCAACCTCTCGGGCGGTCTCAAGTCGAAGGGCCACCCCATCGGGGCGACGGGGACCGGCCAGACCGTCGAGGTGTTCAAACAGTTGCGCGGCGAGGCGGGTGACCGACAGGTCGACGGCCTCGAACGCGGCCTCTCACACAACGTGGGTGGGTCCGGCGGTGCTGTCGCTGTCCACGTCTACGAGGAGGGATGGGCATGACGGCTATCGAGAGCGTCAGCGCGTACGTCCCCCGCTACCGCATCACCGCCGATACCATCGGCGAAGCGTGGGACGGCTTCCGTGCCCGCGGCGTCGGCGAGAAGCGCGTCGCCGCCGGCGACGAGGACGCGGTGACGATGGCTGTGGAGGCGGCCCGAGACGCACTCAGCGAATCGGCCCACGACAGGGGCGACATCGAGACCCTGACGCTCGGCACGACGACGCCTCCAATCGAGGAGGGCGACGTCGGCGTCCAAGTGGCCGAGATTCTCGGCCTCGACCGCTCCGTCGAGGTGGTGGTTCACAGCCAGTCGACGCGGGCCGGAACCCGCGCGCTGGTGTCGGGACTCCGGGGGGAATCGCCCGCCCTCGTCGTCGCGTCGGACTGTCCGACGGGCGACCCCGACGACGCAATCGACCACGCGGCCGGTGCGGGTGCCGTGGCATTCGTCGTCGCCGACGACGGCGCGGAAGTCGTCGAGACAGCCACCTACGCCCGGGAGTACCCCGGGACACGGTTCCGCCGTCGCGGGTCGGAGGCGACCGAGACGTACGACGCGACTGCCTACGAGCGCGATGCGTACACGACGGTCATCGGCGGGGCAGTCGACGAGTTGGCCGAGACACCGACGGCCATCGCTCCGACGGCTCCCGACGGAAGCATGCCCGGCCGCGCGGCCGGTGCCGCCGACGGGGCCGAGGTGTACCACTACGCCGACGAACTCGGCGATACGGGTGCCGCGAGCCCGCTGTTCGGGTTGGTCGCGGCGTGGGAGGACGGAGTCGATTCGGTCGCCGTCGTCGGCTTCGGCGACGGTGCCGGTGCGGACGCCATCGCCATCGAAGGCTCGCTCCCGGTGACGCTCGACCGGGTGGCGACGGACATCTCGTACGCCGAGTACCTGCGGAAACGTGGTCACGTGCTCCCCGAAGGGGGTGAGGACTAATGGGAGCCTACATCAGCGTCCCGACGTGGTGGCGGAGTCTCGACAGCCGATACCGGTTGGTCGTCGGCGAGTGTCAGGAGTGCGGTGCGGTGAAGTTCCCGCCGGAGGGAGCCTGCGTCGAGTGTGCCGCACCCGACTCCTTCGAGGAGTTCGAACCGGAGGGCACCGGCGAAATCGTCGCCCACACCGTCATCGAGGGTGGCGCGCCGCCGGAGTTCACGGACCTCATCGACACCGAGAGTGCCATCGGTGCGGTACTGGTCGAACTCGACGAGGGGGCACGCGTCCCCGGGATGCTCACGGACTGTGACCCCCACGACTTCGGTCGCGGCGACCGCGTGGAGGCCACTGTCCGGCGTATCTACGAGCAAGAGGGCGTCGTCCGCTACGGGGCGAAGTTCCGACCGACGGAGGACTAGAGGTAGACCCCGTCGGGGTCCAGTTCCTCCCGAATTAGCCGGAGTTCCGCCTCGGTCGGCGGTTCGGTCTCGGTCACGTCGTCCGCGAACGCGATATCCCACCCAGTTTTTTCCTGCACGTCTTCGCGTTCGACGCCGGGGTGGAGTGACTCGACGACCATCTCACAGTCCTCGAAGCCCATCACGGCCATGTCGGTGATGACGGCCACGGGGCCGCCCTCGCGCAGGCCGTGCCGTTCACGGGCACCCTCGCCGTCGATGAAGCCGGGACTCGTGATGAAGTCGACTTCCTCGGGGAACCGCTGCCGCTGATGTGGCGTCGTGATGATAGTCCGCTCGACGTTGCTGGCGATTTCGCAAGCACCGCCGCTCCCGGGGAGGCGCACGTCCGGGTCGTCGTAGTCGCCGATGACCGTCGAGTTGATGTTGCCGTGCTTGTCGATTTGGGCACCGCCGAGGAATCCGGCGTCGATGCGGCCGGCCTGCAGGTAGTAGTTGAACCCGCCGTGCAGGGATTCGAGCGACGCCGCACCCGACGCAAGCACGGGGTCGCCGATGGACAGCGGCAGAGAGGAGGGGTTCGAGTCGATGGTTCCCGACTCGTATATCATCCGCAGGTCCGGCGCGTGCGTCCGTTTGGCGAGGTTCGCCGCGAGGTTCGGGACGCCGATGCCGACCAGCACCGAATCGCCGTCTTGGAGTTGCTCCGCCGCCTTCACGACCATCAGTTCGGTGTCGGTGTAGTCCATTCAGTTCTCACCCATGTTGACCGCAGTCGAGTAGGCGTTGCCGGCCTGCAAATCGAGCAGGCGGTCGCTAGACAGTTTGCGGATGTACTCGGCACGGTTCTCGACGCCGTAGACCCACTCGTCGAGCCACGCCTGTGTGTCCTCGTGGGTCCGGGAAACGTCGTCCCAGTTCAGGTACGCGTCGTTGTCACGGTCGTAGTACCCTTGTGCGTAGGAGGGATGGGAGCCGTACGGCTCCTCGACGACGTGGTCCACGTCGTCCGCCGTCACGAGCGTCCGGTTCGGGTCCGACCGGATGACCGACTCGTCGACGATTTCCTCGACGCTCAACACGACGGTATCCGCTGCGAGTGCCGCCTCTTTGTGTTCGCCGGGGATGCCCCACAGATGGACGTTCCCGTCCTCGTCGGCACGCTGACCGCGCACGACAGCCACGTCGGGCTTCAACGGCGGGACGGCGTACACTTCCTCGTCGCTGAACGGAGACTCGACAGGTCGGATGTTGTCGTTGTGTGCCGGGAGGTCGGAGCCAGCGAAGGTTTTCAGCGGGACGAACGGAAGGTCGACTGCGCCCGCGTACACCCGCGTCGTCATCCCGAAGTGCGTGTACTCCTCCAGTTCGATTTCGTTCGGGACCCCGTCTTCGGCGGCCCGTCGGAACGCGTGGAGGCTCCCGACGCCGGGGTTACCAGCCCACGAGAACGTGACCTTGCTGACACAGCCAGCGGCGATAAGTTGGTCGTAGATGAGGTCCGGGGTGGCCCGCGCGACTTCGAGGCCCGTGTATCCCTGCCGGATTATCTCGTGGCCGGCCGCAAAGGGGATGAGATGCGTGAACCCGGCCAAGTAAATACTGTCACCGTCGTCGACGGCCGCCGAAACGGCCTGTTTCATGGTGGTGGTTTTGCTCATAGGTACGACTACCGACGTGGCAACGTACACCGAAGGCGTAGGCTTAAATCCTCTTGTCCGCCGCCCGCCGATGACGCGGCGGGGCAGTGCGTTCAGCAGCGGCGAAGTGGTTCGACGCGTCCGTCATTTCTATGGAAAAAAGTACGTAGGCTTTTTTCTGTGGTTACTATATAAATGGCAGTGGCACCGGGGAGACGACATGCGTGAAATAAAACATTCCAGTGCAAATGGCGGTGATTACTACTCATATATCGCTTTTATCGGCGATTGGGACAATTCTCACTCCGTCATTTGCACCTATGACTGAATTCACAGTAGTATTAGGTGGCTCGAGCCGCGTCAGGCGTCACGACACGAAGAAGATGTAGTTCTCTGGTTTCCGAAGGATTGGACGGTTGGAATCGGGTATCTGTCGCCGTTGGGGACGACAGGCCGAACTGCCACGTTCGGGTACAGTCCGACTGAGTGCAAGGGAGTACGCGACTTCCACCATTTTCCTTAGTATTATTAAATTAATATATATCAGTAGCCATTGAATTTGGGTCGTTCGGTTACGAGACGGCGGTACAATGTCCTTACTGCGTGTCTCGCCGTCGAAGAACACACGCAGGCAGGGCGGTAAGCGGCGGTGGCAAACCGGTCGCTGTATCCGTGTTTACATTCAATTACAATATAAACTACTGTGCTACATACCCAGTACTCCGGATTTAGCACTGCTCCCGACAGTCCACGAACGAATCTCCTACGGCCGTTATCCACGTCGACATGCGGTCGATGCTATATGTCCGGCGGTCGTAAACCGTGCATGCGGTTGCTCCGCCGTCCGTGTCGACGGTTTTCGAGACGAGAGCAATGGGAGAGTGTCTCGGCCTGTCCGCCGGGTCGAACACGGTTTCGAGTGTGTCGTGGTTCTCTGTCATCGGTGTCCTCGACGAACGGGTTTCAGACTCGTGCGTTCCGATTCGGACGGGCCGACTCGGGGCTATAGATTAGTTATATTGTTCGTACGAATCTGGTAGGAAGCGTCTTCGCACCGAACGGTCACCTCTGTCGTGTGTATTTCACCGGAAACCCGGTGTCCGATTCGAGCCTTAGGAGTCGTCTGGCCCACGGTCTCGGAGGACGAAGGGGCCGATGGCGAGTGTCCGCTTGGCCACCGTTACGATACGGAGAATGTACGACAGGAGGACGATGAATGGAACGAGCGCGACGGTAATCGCGGCACTGGTGGCCCACACGAGATTGTCGACTCCAAGCGTCGTGCCAGCCAGCGTCTCTGGTGTGTTGACGAAGAGAATCATCGAGATGGAGACAGCGAGCGCGGGAACTGCGGCGTACAGTATGGCACGGGAAAGGTCGATGAGTTCCCACTGGAAGTACAGCGTCTTGATGTGTTCCCGTGCCACACCGAACAGTTCCAGTGTGTCGACCAGGTCGTCGAGTGCCTCTCGCGTCTCGTCGGGAATGTCGGCGTCGTGTTCGTGAGCGATGGTCCGTGCCTCGTGTATCTTCAGCGAATAGTTAAACGAGAGTGCCGCGTGGACCACCGCGAACGTTCCGAATTGCGCGGTGTCGAGTCGCGCCGTCACGCCATCCGCGTTCTCGGCGAGACTTTCGACGTAATCGTCGACGACAGTCCGGAGGTCCGAGTGGGTGGACGTGGAGACGCTATCGCTCACCGCGGTGGCCTGCGTCTTCGCCGCATCGACGAGTGCCTCGAGAAACGATGCCGGGTCGGCGGGACTGACATCGGCGTCGATGACCGTCTCGACGTCCTGCCTGAACGCCGTCGCGCCGTCCATCCGGTCACGTTGGTCGCCGGCCGGCCCGAGTTCCTGCGCGAGGACGAGTTGGTTGATCGTGACGACGAGCGTCACACCTGTGACGATGGCCGTGACGAGTGCCTGAAAGACGGTTTCGAGAGGGTCTTTGCTCGCGATGGCCTGCCTGAGCGGTGTGGGGTCAAGCGAACCGAGAGCGACGAAGAGGACGAACAGGCCACCGAGCAGTGTCGCGGCGACTACCCACCGGTTCGCGACCAGTAGTACCCACGTCTTGATTCGACTCCCCGGGAGCCGGTCCCGCATGTCGTCGCTCGGCCGGTCCGTCCGTGTGTCGGTGCGCATCGTCCCCAATACCGTTCCCGGGAACAAAAGAACTGGCAGAAGGGCAGCCCCAGTCGGTTACGGTTTGCACACCCGGTCGCGAGTAACTATCCGGTATCCGACTTTGTGGTTGGCGTTCGTGGAAGAAGGCGGACCCGACGAGTAAACACGGCGGTGGCGAGAGCGATACCGACACGATGCAGTTCGGTTTACGTGTGTATGGGTGTAAAGCCACCCCCGGTGTTCCCGGTGAACGGTCGTGTCGAAACAGCAGGCGGACCGGCCCTCACACCTCGGTGACGTAGGTGTACTCGTCGTCGAGTGCCGCCGCGTCTTCCGGGAGAAGGGCGACGACGAGGTAGTCGCTGTATCCGGCGAGGTACTCCACCAGTGACGCGATGCGGGGCGAGTCGATGGCTTCGAGCGAGTCCAACAACATGAACGGAACCGAGTCGTACACCTCGTGAACCAAGTACCCGGCGAGGGCGAAGATGAGTCCCGTCACCTCACGCTCACTCTCGCTGAGGTGGTCGACAGTGTCCTCGTAGGCAGTCCCCGAGTCCGTCGTCCGAATCACGTGCAACTCGAAGGTGGACTTCGAGACGGTTTTGCGGCCGTCTCTGGCGTCGGTTTCGACCCGTTCGAGCCAAATCCGGTCGATGTTTTCGTAGTCCAACAGGTCGAGCACGGTCTCCATGTGGTCGTTGAACTGGGCGACGACGCTGTCTTCGAGACGGTCGATGCGGGTGCGGAGTTCCTCGATTTGTTCTTCGAGCGTCTCACGCTTCTCTTGGAGGGTCTCCTGTTCGTCGAGACGGTCCTCGACCGCTGTAATCTCGTCTTCGACGCGTTCGAGGTCACTCTCCAAGCGGCCGAGTTCGTACTCGAGTTGGTTCGCCTCCTTGTGTAGGTCGAGGATTTCGCTGTAGGACTCGTCTTCCATCTCCTCGACGGTCTCCTCTATCGACGCTATCTCTTCGGTGAGGGTTTCGCGTTCCTCCTTGAGCGTCTCGACGGTGGACTCGCGGCGTTCGATTTGCTCTTCGATTTGACGGAGGCGTCGTTCGCTCTGCTCGCGGCGTTTCTGTGTCTGTTCCAGTTCACGCTTGTCCGATTGCAGTGCCGAGATATCGTCTCTGAGGGAGCTCACATCTGCGCGCTTTTCCTGGCTCAGTTCCCGGAGAGTTGCGAGCGTCGTCTCGATTTGGTCCGTCTCCACTTCGCTCCCACACGTCCAACACCGAACCTCGTCGTCCGGGAGGAGACGGTCGGTAACGTCGTCGGCATCGTCGAAGGACGCGAACACGTCCGCCTCGGCGTCTTCGAGCATCTTCTCGTTGAAGCCGATGATGGACTGGAGTTCGTTGAGCGAGGACTCGACCTGCTGTTTCTGGGTTCGGAGTCGGTCGATTTCGGCCTCTATCTCGCCGATGTCTCCGACCGGAGTATCCGGGAGGGCGGACAGTTCCTCCTCCAGTTCAGCACCTTCTCGGCGGAGTTCTTCGAGGCTCTCCTGCTCTGTCTCGATGTCGTACCGAACGTCGTCCAAGTCGGACCGCTTTGCCCGGAGGTGTTCCAGTTTCTCTTCGAGACGGTCTTTTTCTTCACGGCTCTCTTCGACTTCCCGGTCGTGTGCATCGAGTTCGGCCTCGGTCTCCGACAGTTCGTGCCGCTTCTCCGCTATCTGTTCCTCGAGTTGGGTGCGTTCCGCTTCGAGTGCTGGGAGGTCCCCCTTCAGGTCGTCTATCTCGTCGAGTTCCTCGTCGACACGTCGTCGCTGCTGAACGAGGTCGTTGATTTCGGCCTGTATTTCGTCCGTGTCGACGGGACGCATCAGTAACTCCCGAAGGTCGTCACCCCGCTCGACCTCGCGGCGTGCCGCGTTCGATTCGTCGAGGAACGCAAAGAGGTCGGCGACCGTCGGGTCGTCCAGATAGGGCTCTCCGGTCGCAGTGACTGTCCCGTTCTGCCGGTGGAGGCGTCGCGTGTACTGCTCGTCACCGGTTGTCAGTTCGACCAGTGCCTCGTCGGCGTCGCCTTTTATCGAAGCCTTGTCACTTCCGCAGACGGCCATGATGGCCTGTAGAAACGAAGTCCGGTTCGTCGCGTTCCGTCCTCTGAGGACGGTTACACCCGCCGAAACCGTCACGTCAGTCTCGTCGATACCACCAACCTTCTCCACGTGGAAATCCGCCGCTGGGTTCTCTTGCTGTTGGACGCCCATCCTATGGTACGTTTACAGCAAGCCCATCAAATAACCTTGTCCTAAATTCCTGACCGCTTCTTCGCCGTTTATTCGGCCCTTCTGAACGGGCGTTCACACTGGTGGGACAGCGCGTCGGAGGCGGATGCTCGTGCCACGTTCTTTTTCGTACATGTTCTTTTTCTACTTTGCTCGGGTAGATTGTAATTAGTCGTTCGGTCCGCCTCGGAGTCAGTACACGTTCCGTTCGATGGACAGTGTATCTATTCCGGTGAAGGTGATTTTTCGACGTTTCAGTTATTCTCCCGCATTTTGCGAGAGGGACAGTAGCGCGGACGATTAATTATCTGTCGGTCAAAACGAAGTGCACGAATTTTTTATTGCCATAATTTGTTTTACGTTACTGCTATAATGGCATATTTGTTGTCTTTTCTCCTTCGTACTCGCTCAGCGATACGCACTGTAGCTATCGTAATTTACCACGGTAAACGTTATCAATGTTCGTGATTAAGAGACATACGAGGCAGAATGTATGACCCCGCACGCTCCCGGCAGGGACCACGAAGAAGCGTATTCCGGACGCATAGCGGACGCGCCAATTAAACACTGTTCCTGTGGAGCCGCGGGATTGGCCGCCACAGCACTCGGTGTGGTGGTGCTGTATCCACTGTTGGTCGCAGTGGTACGCCAGTTCCATCTACTGTCGTCGACGTGGCTCGTACTCGCCGCCGTCGTGGTGTGGCTGTCGGCGTGGATGGTCCTCGAACTCGCGTGGGAGTGGCGTGAGCGTCACCAACAGACCGGATAGCGAACCGCTGTCGGACAAAATTCGAACCGAGATGGGGTGAAACCCCCTCGTAGATTTAATACCGGTCGGACTGAGTACCCCATATGCAACACGCTCGCGGTCCACTTGTCTCCATCGACCTCAGTACACAGACCACGGACACGGAAGACATCACCGAAGAACAGGAATCGTTCATCGGCGGCCGCGGAGTCGCATCCAAACTCGCCTTCGACCGCCTCCCGTTCGATGCCGACCCGCTCGGGGCCCAGAACAGGCTCTACTTCACGACTGGCCCGCTCCAGTACTCGCAGATGTCGTTCACCGGCCGGATGAACGCGACGGCAGTCTCACCCCTGACCGGCGGTCTGTTGTCCTCGAACGCCGGCGGGTTCCTCTCGCGGAACTTCACGGGGGCTGGCTACGGTGCGGTCGAAATCAAAGGCGAGAGCGACGAACTCCTCGCCGTCCACGTCACCGACGACGGCGTCACCTTCGAGGCGGTCCCGGAACTCGACGGGGCGACGGTCCCCGAGGTGGACGACTACATGGCGGGAGAGCACGGTCTCGATGAAGACCAGATAGCCTGCATCGGCCCGGCCGGCGAGAATCTGGTTCGGTTCGCCTCGATTATGACGACCGAGTCGCGGGCGTTCGGCCGCGGGGGCCTCGGTGCCGTCCTCGGAGCGAAGAACCTGAAGGCGATTACCTTCGAGGGTGATTCTGCTCCGTCGGTCGAAATCAGTCCGACGGCGGCGGATGTTCACCGGGACGCCGCCACCTCCGATAGCATCATGAAACGGCAGGGCACCACCTCTGTGACTGACCTCGCCAACGAAGTCAACGGGATGCCGACGCGGTACTGGTCGGCCCGGCAGTTCGAGGGCATCGAGGGCATCAACGGCGACAGCGTCGAGGCGAAGAAGTTCAAGAAGGGGACCTGTTCGCAGTGTGCCTTCGCGTGTAAACTCCCGACGAAAGACGAGGAGAGCGGCGTCGAGACGGAAGGGCCGGAGTTCGAAACGGTGATGGCGTTCGGGTCGAACGCGGGCGTCGACGACATCGTGGACGTGATGAAGTCCAACGAGCAGTGTGACATCTACGGCGTCGACACAATCTCCTGTGGGAACACCATCGCGGCGTATCTCGCCAGCGAGGACGAGTTCGGCAACACCGACCTGATACACGACCTCGTGGAGAGAATCGCCCACCGCGAGGGCGTCGGTGACACGCTCGCGGAGGGAATCGCCCGCTGTCACGAGGAACTCGGCGTGACGGACTACACGGTCAAGAACCTCGACTTCGCGGCACACGAGGGGCGAACGCTCCACGGGCAGGGACTCGCCTACGCCGTCGCCAACCGGGGTGCCGACCACATGTACGCGACGTTCTACGCGTGGGAGTACCCGCTCGTCGACCCGGACGAAGCGTTCCCACAGAAGGGACTCGAAGACAAGCCCGCGGCCGTGGCGAAACAGGAGAACGCCCGCGCACTGGAGGACTGTGGCGTCCTCTGTCGGTTCTCCCGCGGAATGATGACGCCCGAGCGTCTCTCTGATCTCTTCGAGGCCGACTACGAGACGTTGCTCGACGTGGGTGGGCGCGTGGTCGAACTCGAACGGGCGTTCAACAACCGGCGGGGCTTCGACGTCGAGGACGACGACTTGCCCTACCGCGAGTACATCGAGGGCGACCTCGATGCCGCAATCCGGGAGTACTACGAGGCACGCGGGTGGCGCGAGGACGGCGTCGTCCCCGGCCTCGGGGAACCGGTCGGCGAGTCGACGGCGGCCGGCGACTGACGCCTTCGTGACACCGCCGAGGTATTTTGAGGCCGGAGCCCCACGTTTCGATACCGTCGTATATGACACTCATCCCGCCACAGACGGACGAGATACGGCAGGAGTTACAGAAGGGGAACCGACGTTTGTTACACTGTCTCGACTGCGGCGGACAGGTGGTCGCCATCCGTCACGGTGGGTCCTGCATCCTCTGTAGTTCGGAGGCCGTCGTCGTCGAGGAGTGGGGGTGAGGGCGTTCGCCTACGTCCGGTCAGGCGATAGCCGTCTCGGGCCCCGACAGGGTTTTTACGCTCTGTCAACGACGTATTCACATGAGCCATCAGGTCCGACTCGACGACGACGTGTACGAACACATCAAGAGTCGGAAACGCGACGACGAGACGTTCTCCGAGGCGATAGAGCGGCTCACCGGTGCGTGGACGCTCCTCAACTTCGCCGAAGGGGACGCCGTAATCGACACGGCGGCACACCGGGAAATTCTCGAACAGGCCGAGCGGCAGAGCAGCGACGACACGAGAGCACGACTCGAGCGGATGGGCGTCGAAGTCGACGAATGATACTTGACACGGACTTTCTCGTCGACCTCGACGCAGGGAACCCGGAAGCCATCGAGACGGCGGCAGAACTCGAAGCGGACGGCGTACCGTTGCGGGTCACGACGGTCGTGGTGCAGGAACTCTACGTCGCTGTCGGTGCGGGGTCGGAATCGTTCACGAACGCCCGGAAGTACGAGGCGTTGGTCGCGAACAAACCCGTGGTTGAGATGGACGAAGCGATTGCACGACAGGCGGGCGCGCTGGAAGGGCAACATATCGCCAGCGACAGCAAACCGGACCTCGGGACTGGGGACGCTGTCGTCGCTGCGACAGGGCTACAGTACAACGAGCCTGTCGTGACCAGTGACAGGGATTTCACCGCTGTCGACGGACTCCCTGTAGAGCTTGTTTGAGGGTCCAGCACAGGCCCGACACCGCCCGAAGGCTACTTGTGTCGGCCCATCGCAGACGGTCCATGCCGACGACACAACGGGTCCCCGTCGCGGACGGCGAGTCTGTCGCGGTGGTCCACCACGAGGCACCGGCGGACGACTGGCTGTTCTTCTGTCACGGCTTCCTCAGCGACAAGAGTGGGAGCTACGAGACCAGGTGTGAGCGCGCAGTCGAGGAAGGCTACAACGCGGTCCGGTTCGATTTCCGTGGCTGTGGCGAGTCCGACGGCGCGTTCGTCGACCAGACACTCACCGCGAAACTCGCCGACTTGGAAGCTGTCGTCGACCACTTCGACCCGCGGGAGTACGTCCTGTTCGGGTCCAGTTTCGGCGGGAAAGTCGCCTTCCACACGGCCGCGACGGACGAGCGAGTGACCGCCGTCGTCACGCGTGCCCCAGTGACGAGTAACGAGGCATTCGAAGACTACCGGGCCATCGTCGAACGCGAGGGAACCGTCGAGTTGGACACCGGTGTCAGCATCGACGAGCGGTTCTTCGAGGACTTCGACCGGTACCCCTTCGAAGACGTGTCGGAGAGGCTTTGCTGTCCCGTCGCGATACTCCACGGAGCCGACGACGTGGTGGTGCCGATTGCCGGGAGTTTCGACGCGGCCGCCGCACTCGATACGCACGTATGCCTCGAAAAGTTCGCCGGTGAGGGCCACCGGTTCTCTCGCGCCGCAGAGGCGACGCTCCGTCAGCGGGTGTTCGACTGGCTGGACAGTCGCTGAGTGGTACTCCGGCGCGTGTTGTCGTTCGAGAGCCCGCTGGTTTGACTCTGCTCACTGGACGCTCCCGTCGATCTCGTCGAGGGCCTCCGTCGCGACGTCACCGAGTTCCCCGGCTTCGATGTGAGAGTACCGCTCACGGACCATCTCCTCTGAGTTGTCGAGATATCGGGCGGCGACGGTGTACCCGAACGCCCGGACCAGTACCTCGCCCATTCCGCGGCGGCCGCCGTGGGGCGCGAGATACTCGTGTTTCGAACGAGAAATTTCGATACCGGCGTCGTCGGTAAGTCGTTCGAGAATCGAGCGGGCACCGTCAGTCGTGAGCGACTCCGGTCGGATATCCGCGTCGAGAGCCAACAGTAGGTCACGAGCGGAGGCGTCCCGTCGTTCCTGAACGGCCGCAGGGCGGACGCCGCGGTCGGCCAGTTCAGCTCGAACCGTGTTGGCGAGCGTCCGCTGATCGAACGTCGGGAACACCGGCCACCGCTCGGTCGGTGGGGCCAGCAGCGTCCGGTAACTGCGTAGCGGCGAGATGACGGGGTCGGGAAGACTGGCGGCGTCCCACTGCTGTTTCTTCCGGTAGACATCCATACTCCCGTCCGCGAGGTCGATGTCTTCCCACCGAACGCCGCGTCGACGCGGGTCGTTCGGGTCCCGGAGCAGTTCACCGACGCGGACGGCGGTGTACGCGAGGGCGAACACGAGTGCCCGGTCCCGAGCTTTCTTCAGGGCTGTGTAGCGAGCGCGCTGTGTGTCGATTTCATCGACATCTGTGGACAGGGAGGTGTACGCCTCGATAGCGTCCCGGGCCTGTTCGTCGACGTGGCGGGTCAGTCGGTGTCGCTGTTCGGAGGTCCACGCCTGCTGGTCGCCGGGTTTGCGGCCGTCGTCCTCCGGGAGCGGTGCCATCGCGCTGGCTCGCTGGGCGTAGTGGGACTCCAGATACCCCTCGTTGACGCACCAACCACACCACGCCGAAACGTACGCGTAGTAGGTCTGGACGGTGTTCTGTTTCAGGCCGCGGTCCCCAGCGAGGTGGCGGGCGTACTCGCGGAAGACCCGTTCGTCGAGGTCCCCGAACCTGGGTTCACGGTCGGCACCGTCCAGGATGATTCCGGCCCAGTCGTCGTCACCGCCGTCGCCTGCGGCCCACGCCGCGAATCGTTCGAGTTCGCGGGCGGCGTTCCGGCGGTAGTTCCCACCGTCGCCGCCGCGGCCTTTCCCTTTGTCCTGGAGGTAGCGCTCGAAGCTGTCGTCGAGCGGCGTTGAAAGCGCTCGATCAGGCATGCGACTCTCCGTACTCCTGCGAGTGCGGTTTCGACGGCTCTCCCCCGGGAGAGGCGGCGTGAGGCGATTGCAGCATTCGTCCTTCACCGACGGCGGCGTGGTACTTGAAAGTGGTCGTGATTACCAGAATAATCAGGAACACCCTCAATAAGTGTTTCGAACCGTTATCCCCGGGTAGAGACGCGCTACAGCAGTATTTTAGTGTTTTCGTCTTTTGTAAATCTTATTTCGCTATACCAAATTTGACGTTGAAACCGGTGCGACCGGAGAACGCCACAGTTCCCCGGGAACATCGACGGCCGCAACGTACGCCGTCGTGCTCGCCGAAAAGACGAGTACGAACGCCGCTCCCCAGACCGCCGGAACATTTCGCAGGTAAATCCCCGGAAGGCGGTCACTAACGGTGATCGATCCGCGCTTGTGGGCTAGCAGCCGGAACGGGCGCTGAAATAGGGTCGAACGACGGTCAGTCACGGGCCGCGAGAACAACTGTTGTGCCGTTACCCGAAGCGTCAGAAAGAGAAGATCGATCCAGTACAGGACGGCGACGGCTAGCAGCGAGAGGTGCCCGTACAGGAAGACGAGTACTGCGGCGACGGTTTCGACGCAAACCGACCCGAAGAGTATCCTGCGATCCCCGATCAGATGCATGGATTCCGTGATTCGGGACGCTCGACGTCGCGTACAGCTCCGCGTTGGTGGGCGACGTGTCGGTCGAGCGTAACGCGCAGTGTCGGTCGAACGCACGAGCGCGTGGCAGTATCGGTACTCGAATGCGCACCGAGAGACGCGTCGTCCGTGAAGGGGGTTGCCAACCCTGTGACCGGGACACGAAGCGATGCTGCGATACTGTACAGCCAGCCGAGGGTGACGGACGCTACCGGTGACGTATGCACGTCTCGCACAAACGGTTCCAAATCGACGATATAGAATAAGTACAGGGGCCGTATTTCCCTCCCCGAAACGCGGCAGCGTCCGATCGACCGAACCGCAGCGGTGCATCCCGTCCCGGTTCGGCGCCGGTTTCTCGCGTGGAAACGGGAACTCACATTTATTCACTGTCAGCCGGACGTTCGAATATGGTCACCGCTGGCGAGGACCCCGCCCGTTCGAGCGGCGCGGAGACACGGACTGCTGTCGCAGTCGTCGCCACTGGTCCGCGAGACAGGGTACCCAGTACGTCAGCGACGTGGTCGATAAAGCGGGGGCGGTCCTGACTGATGATGGCTGACGACTGGACCGCCGTCGGCAACTGGTCGGAGACGCTATCACGGGAGCAGCAATCCCTGGTTCACGGGGCGCTCTGGTTCGCCGTCGTTTCGCTGACTGCGTTTCTGCTCACCGAGAGAGCTAGTATCGAAGCACTCTCTGTTGGAGCGATAAGTGGTGTCCGGTACGCAGGGGTGGTGTACGTATGGAACCCGTACTGAACGGAGTCGGCCGACGTGTCGAACCGCCTACCTTCGTACTATGACCGATCGGGCCCCCGAGGTAGCACTCCCCGTCGCTGGACTGTTCGGAGTGGTGAGTGGTGCCGTCGTCTATCAGTTCCTCCTTCCGGATTGGTTCCCCGCGCTCGCCACGGCAGCGACCTACACCGGGGCGGCTTATTTCTACCTCGCGTTCGACATCCCCCTTCTCGGGACGCACGTCGAGTTCACCGACCGTGAGCATAAATTCGGCTATGCAGTCGGTCTATTCGGAGTCAGCGTCGGGCCGTTGGCGGTCAGCGAATACGCCGGGCTGTCGAACTCGGGGGTGATCGGCGTCGTCGTGTGGCAACTCGGGCTGCTCGCGTTCCTGCTCCTGTCGGCGACCGCTGCTCACAGGGCGTCCTGAATCGACGCGGCCACACCGTTCAGATGACTGTTCGATCCGGCTCGAATCCACGGGAGACGGCCGCCCAGATGCGTCTCAGCTCGCCGTGTAGAGGAGTTGTACGAGGACGGCGGTCATCCCGATGGCGATCAGGAACGCCCAGCCGGTTACCCGGACGCGCCGTCCGTACTCGGGTAACTCGTCGCCGTCGGTCCCGAGTATCGTGACGAGCCGACTCGGATGTCTGAACGGACTCGGCGGCCGCGGTTCGGGGAGCCGCCGCCGGAGTCGTCGGTACCGACTGAACGACTGGACGCCGTACAGACACAACGAGAGGATCATGCCGATCCAGAAGGCGGCCGCCGCGAGCAGCGGGAGGCCGACCGGTCCGAGGAGGTCGGCCTCGACCGATCGTGCCGACCCCTCAGCCAGGCTCAGGATGCCGAACGCCAACCCGACCATCGAGAGCCAGAACGCCACGAAGCAGACGAGGAGCACCCACTTCGACAGCCGACGGAGCCTTTCGTCGTTGCGTTCGACCCACGTTTGGGACGGCGGCGACCGCACCTCGCGCTCCGGGCGGAGCTCGTGTCGGCCCGGACGTTTCTCCCCCAGGCCGGCGAGCACGACGAGGCCAAGCAGGACGCTCCCAACGGCGAGCGCTCGCGTCGGCCACGGGGTCCGCTCCCTGATCAGGAACGCGTTACTCGGAGCCGATGGCCGCACGTACGCTTGGACCGTCGTCCCCGGCTCGTACGACCGAACGACGGACTGAGCTTCCGACCGATCCGAGTAGGTTCGAATGGTCGGCCCCGGGAACACCTGCTCGCTGGTGTACGTTTCGCCCTGATACTCGTACGTGTACTCGATCTCCGGTTCGTAATCGATGCTTCGCCGGCTATCTATCCGCTCCACTTGTGCGCTGTCGACCGTCGCCTCGACGGCGACGGCGTCGTCGACAGCCTGTCCCTGCTGGACGTAGCTGTATCCACCGGCTCCGACGAGGGCGACCGCGAAGGCCAGCAGGTAGGCGCTCTTTCGTGAGAGGTGGAGGGTGGTGATTCCCACGGGGAGTTTCATTTCGGTCGCGAATATGGCAATCCAACAGTATGAGAGTGATGTCTGCCGCTCGCATATCCGATCCTCAATCCAGTGCGCGAGCGGCAGCCTCGACCGCGAGTGCGGTCAGGGTAAACGCCACTGCAGCATCGAGGAGACTCCCGTCCCGTCCGGAAACGACGATCAACAACCCGACGTAGATGACGAAGGTGGCGGTGCACGCGGTGCCCGTACGGACGACCGCGGAGGCGAACCGTGTCCCCAACAGGCCGTGTGACGTGAGCGTCGTCGGCGTCGAGACGCCGAGGACGATCAGTCCAAAGAACGCGGCGACGCCCGTACTGACGCGGAGTTGGATCACGTACGCGCCGACGACGGAGAGGACAATGGCGACGGTGATACCTGCATTCTCCGGCGTGAGGAGTCGGGGTCGAACATCGCGGATGGAGGGCACGTCCTGGGCTTCGTGTGACGCGTCATAAACCCTGTGCGGTGCGGTTCGCCATCGTACGGCTCGGTCGGGATTCGCTGCTGGTACTGGACATCTCACGCGTCATCGCTCCCGTGCGCTCACGCCGACGGATCGGACGGTCACGTCTCGAGGTCGTAGGTGGTTCCGCGTGATGAACCGTAACGAAATTTTGCATTGACACCTCGGATTCGGTGGATGGCCAGATTTGGATGGCTCCGGACCGCCGGCCGCGGCCTCACGGTCGCCGCCCTCGCTGTGCTCATCATCGGGGGCCTCGTTACCGACGGTCGGGTACGGACCACGGCGTTCGCGCTCGTCGCGGTGGGGCTCCTCCTCGGTTTCGTCGTGGTGAGCCTCGGTCACGCACACGAAGCGGGCCGTCTCCCACACCATCTCACGTTTGCCGCCGTCTTCGTCGCGGGATGCGTCGTCGGGAGCCACCTATGGGAGGCGACGACCGGTATACTCCCGGACCCCATCGCCGCCGGTATCGGTGTCGGCGTATGGGTGGGGCCTCTGGGGCCGGGAGCAAGCTCGCCTATCGTGGCCCGCTCGATCGTGTCCTCGACCACGTCGGCGGACCGAGCGGATGACGACGCCACGGACGCGGCCGCGGGAGACTATCTACTGCGTACTCGTCGTCCATGTGTCCACGGAACTGTAGGGGAGGAAGCTACGACCGTCGCCGTGAGAGAGATCCGAAACCAGTATTCTTCATGATCGCTTCGATACGACACCGTGGTGCCATCGCACGTGCTCTCCGATACGTCCCGAGCGGACTGGACGAGCCCGGACTACGTTGCGACCGTCGTCGGGGTCCTCGCCGTCGGCGCGCTCGTGTTCGTCGCCGCGCTCACTCGATCCAGTCCGACGGTCGACGACGTGACGTTCGTGGTCTTGAGTATCACTATTCCAGTGACCCTCGCCTACGAACTCGCCCGCCGCTGGCGATGAGCGTCGGCCGTTCGTCCACGCCGGTATGAAACGCTGCAAGACCTCGCGTCCACAACTCGGTTGATATATGCGTGTCCACCCACCGACGGAGTGGCAAAGACATCGCGTGGGCAGCGTTGCGGCCGTCGCCAATCTCGTTCCGCTGGTCGGCGTCCTAGCCCTCGGCTGGAACGTCTACTCGCTGCTGGTGCTCTACTGGATCGAGGGACTGGTGACGGTGTTGCTGGCTGCGGCGAAGGCACTGTTCGCCGAACGTGGCTCGCCGGGGCTTCCCGATATCGAGCCGCTTCACGAGCTTCGTGAGAAGCGTGGTGGCTGGCGTCCCGTCTCCCGGCTACCCGCGGTTTATCCACGGAACGTCCCGTTCGCGGCGTCGATACTCGGGTTCTGGACCGTCGCCGTCCTCCCGGCGAGCGTCCTCTACTGGCTGGCGGCGACGCCGGTGATACGCCCGTCGCGGTCCCTGCTCGTCGGCGGTGTCGGACTGGTGATCACACAGCTCCACGAGTTCCTGTCCGACTACCTCGCCGGACAGGAGTACGCCGACGTCTCCGCCCAAGAGATCCTGCGTGAACCCCTACAGCTCGGCCTCGTGACTCTCACGTTGGGTCTGCTCGCGAGCGCCGGCGACCGATCCGGTGGGCTAGTCCTCCTCACCGGCATCGTCGTTGTCAAGACTACGACCTCGGTCTATCGGATCGTCACTGATCACACGGACCTCCCAGTGCCGTCCGTCCTCGACGGGGCGTTCGACGGGAGCCACGCCGAGCCACGTCCGGATATCGACACCCCGGACGGACCCGTTCGTGGACGGGTATCCGTCGACGCGGCACCCGTCCTGCTCGGCAGCCTCCCGATGATCGCGTTCGGGTTCGCTCACCGGTCCACGTTCGCTATCCTGATCGGGCTGGCGTTCGCCGCACTCACCGGTGGCTGGGTCTGGCTCGTCTTAGGGCTAGTGTTCGTCCTCGTCGTCGCCAGTGTGCGTATCGGTAGCTACTACCTGCGGTACGGGACGATCGAGTATCGCCGGTACGAGGAGCAACTCGTGGCCTACGATACGGCACTCGGAGCCGTCCAGTGGACTGCCCCGGTGGACTCGGCGACGTTCTCGATCCGCAACGCAATCCCGGACCGACTGCTCGACACCGGCACGCTGGAGGTATCCGGGACCGATCCCGACGACCGTGACACTCAAATTGGCCCGGTTGCCGACCTCGACGCAACGATCGAGAGGCTCGAACTCCCCGTAGCGGACCCCGCTCGCCCCGAGCGTGATTCGGCCGTCATCGCATCTGCCCTGTTGCTCGCACTCTTCTTTCTCGCTGTTCCCGCTGGTCTCGCCCTCAGCCCGAAAGTCGACACCGCACAGCTGATCGGACTCGCCATCGGCGTTGGACCGATTTTTTTGCTGCCGGTCGTGCTCATGATCTGGGCGGCGCTCAGGCGAGTCTAGGGGCTGCCTATCGTATTTGCGATCACCCGGACCGGTCTCAACGGGAACGGAAACACCGATCGGATTGGAATTCGCACTGTCAACTCAGACGGAACCGATCAGGTAGCGAGATTCGAACTGTCGACCCCGAGACGCGAATACGATACCCTATTCCCCGATAATGACGCCCACCGAGACTGACACTGGCGGTCAGGTCGTTACGTGGACGGCGTTCCCGGACCGCTCCACCGACCGATTTCGGCTCGTGGTATTGCATCTCGCTGCCGGTGTTCCCCTGATCATGGGGCTCGCTGTGTTGGTGCTACTCGCAGTTACCCTCGCGAACGGACTCGCCGTAGAAAACGTCGGACCTGCCATCCTCGTGGTCGTTCTCGCACTTATCGGTGGTCCTGCCTCGTTGGTGTATCTTCTGCTCGCAGTCGAGTACGGCTCCAAGCGCGAAGTGCAGAAGCTGATGCCGTCGATTGGGTGGTTTCGCCTTCGCTACATACCGGTTAGCCTGCTCGGTGGTGGTATCCTGTTCTTGTCGTTGGGAATCCAGCCCGGACTTCTGCTCGTGTATCTGATCAGACTCATCATCTGCAAGACGGCTGTCGACCTTCGGTATACGATCGGTCGGATAGATCCGGACACGGCAAGCCTCCAGCAGGTACGCGGTGCAGCAGCCGCGGAATACGCTGATGACGCGGGGCTGGACACAAGCGACAGGCGGGTGCGGACGTTCGACCTCTCGCCGCTCAAGTGTGTCTACCAGCGACAAGTAGACGATTACACCGTCTTCATCCCCCGATATCGACCCCGAGGACGGTGGGGTCGACCGCTCGTACTCGTCGTCCCGAACGACACCGCTACCGAAGCAAAGACGACTCTCGATACCGTGATCCGGACGGCCGACTGGGCCCCGGACGGAGGATTAGACCGACCAGTCCGAATCGTTCTCGGGGGACTCGGCGTTCTTTTCCTCGGGACGACGGGAGTATTCGCCATTGTCGGGGCCGACGCCCTTCCTGTCGTTGCATATGCGGCCGCGACACTCGGGTTGTTGGGGGTAATAATGCTCTTCCTCTCGGTTCGCGGATGAACTGCCGAAGCAGGAGGTTCTCTAGATATCGATGAACCGTGCCAGTACCATATGCACTGAGACGATCAGTCTCAACTATTGCGGCCTGTGGAAGCTGAGACTTCGCTCAGAAGAAGGTGTAACGCGTAGAGACGTGAGTACTCGAAAGTAGCTATCATAATTCTTTGACGAGAGCAGTAGTCGCGTTATCGACGATATCATCCGTCAGACGACCCTGCCAGAAATCGATGTCCTCGTGGCCGATTGATTGCACACTCCATGGAACGATCCGGCTCTCGTCTGGCGTACCGCCACGAAGCCAGCTCTCCCCAGGAATGGCGATGAGGCCATCCATCCAAGACTTCGACGTTAGTGTTACCGCGATATACTGCTCGCCGTGGAACGGACGACCTTCGTGGTTCGAGAGAATGAGCCAAGGCCGAGCATCCTCATCACCTTTGAACGGGTCATCGCCGTAGACGATGTCACCGCGTTCGAAAATCGGCGTCTCCTCGTTGGTCACTGTTCGTCCTCAACGCTCGGGTGTGACTCGCTGGGCGCGTGTTCGCGCCAAGATTCCTTGTCTTCTGTGCCGAGTTGCTCGTTGAACAGAGCAGTCGCCCGTTCGTAGCCGCTGTATCCTTCGAGTCGCTCGGTGTCGTCGGTGATCGCCCAGTACGTTGCCTTGTGTTCGACGAGATCACGATCCTTCAATCGTGAGAGAGCAGTGCTGACCGCGCCCTCGTCGGTGCCAATCTGAGAGGCGATTTCGCGGGCCTTGAACGCCCGATCCTCGTTGGCGGCGAGAAATCCGAGGACTTGGTCAGGGACCGAAAGATCCGCGAGCTCGTCCTCGCTCGCGTTCTTGAATGTGTCTCGGTCGATGGACATGGTTGAAAGAAGGTACGTCATCCGCTGTGAAGAGTGTTAGGTGTGAAAGATACGAAAATTGCTGAAGGCGAATCACTGTCCATCACGAAGGAGTTTGAGAACCGTATGCATTGAGACGATCAGTCTCATCTTCTGGATCGGTTTATACAGCTATCGCGACGATGAGTTCACACAACTGGTTTCGCTTGATGACGAAAGGTCACTACTAGCAGACTTCCGTGACTATCTAAAACAACAGGAGATGCCAACTGTCGTATACTACGCTGGGAACAGCTTCGATGAAAACCGATTGTTGGAGTCTGCTGAGCGGACCAACGTCAAGATTGCCGATATTATCGACGAGTGGGTTGATCTGTGTTTATTGGCTCGAAGGACGACATTTCTTCCACGAAAATGCCATGAGCTGGATGCTGTCGCCTCTGGATTGGGGTATATTTTCGCCCATCCCGATGGGTAGTGTTCAGATTAGCTGATTCCATGCGAAGGCGAACAATTGGAGGCAGTTGTCAGCTGTGTCTCGCTGGGCGTTGCTGAAACAGTTTGAGAACGAAGAGGTACGGCGTTTTACCTCACAAAAGACACGTTCGACACTGTTCCGATTTCCGTGGCGTTCGTATCTGAAATCGAGGCCGTGTCGCTGGCAAGCGTCTTTCAGTGGTGCCGCACCATCGACGAGAAACACCGCATCGTCCACGTCGTGTTTCTCGCGAAGTTCGGCAAAGAACGTGAGCGAGAGCGTTCGTTCTCACCGGTTCAAGCTTTGTGTGGAGTAATTCGTTCGTGTCGGGATCGACCGCAGCGTACCGCCAGTATTGCTCGTCGTTGAGTCGGATCACGGTCTCGTCGACCGCAACGTGATCCGGACTGCATCCAGTTTCGGGCTGTAGATCTGCCTTGTGAACCCAATTATGCACGGTGGATCGCGCTCGCTCGACACCAAATATATCAAGAACCAAAACAGTATTCGAAAGCGAGAGTCCAGCGAGATGCAACTGAATACCGAGCTTCATCAGCAGTCGCGGTGTCGCTTCTCGTTCAACAGACTCTAAGTCGATCTGGTCGATACTCCCGCCGAGGCGTGTGTTTTCGGGCATGGACACTCAGAAACCACATCGCCTCACTTCTCATCCTTATCTGAACACCGCCTAATTGGCCGAACCAAGTATTAGATGGCCGCACTCTTGCCGAGGAGGTCCTATACTAGACACGCTCTTGACTAGAGGATTGTTGATGGAGAGCTGTCTGGTAGTTTTGTAAGAACCAGACTCCGTGATCAGTCGATCCAGAACCGGCGAGATCGATTGACGAGGAATCTCAGGGAACTCACCCAATCCGCAAGAACGTCACCAACAATCTACGCCACCAGAGCGTTGACAGTTAGCCATACGTTCTCTGCGGCGAGGTAGCTGATCTGGTCTGATCGACCTCGTCCTTAGCCAATACTAGGTTTTAGGCCAGCCTAAAACAAAAGATCTTTCAATATTTAGGGTAGCCTAAAAGCTATGGCAACGACAGAGACGATTGCCGGGTTCGTACAGGCCGTCGAGTTCGACGAGTTCGGCGACCAAGTGGTCGAAGAACTCAAGAAACGAGTGCTCGACTCCGTCGGAATCGGTGTCGGTGCACTGGGAGAACCACCAGTGGAAGTCGTCGCAGAGACGGTTTCGGATGTAAGCAGTGACGGTTCCTGTACGCTCTGGGGTCGAGAACTCACTGCATCACCGTCGCAAGCAGCGATGCACAACACGGCGTTGACTCGCTACCTGGACTACATGGACTCCTTTTTGGCACCTGGTGAGACACCACACCCGAGCGACAACATCGCGAGCGTCATCGCCTGTGGTGAACGGGAAGATGCCACGGGAAAAGACCTCATCGAGGCAGTCGGTGTGTCCTACGAACTCCAGGGTGAACTCGCGTGGAACGCGCCAGTACGAGACAAAGGCTGGGACCATGTTACGCACACAGTGTTGTCCGCGGCCGCCGGATCGGGTGCGATTCTGGGTCTCGACCACGAGCAGCTACGCAACGCCGTCGGCATCGCCGGGACCGCACACAACGCACTCCGGGTTACCCGGACAGGCGGTATCAACGAGTGGAAAGGAATGGCCAGCGCGAACGCCGCCCGGAACGGCGTCTACTCCTGTCTGCTGGCCGAAAACGGCATGGAGGGGCCCGTCAACCTCTTCGAGGGCCAAAAGGGGTGGAAACACATCATCAGTGACGAGTTCGACGTGGAGCTGGACCCAGGATGTGAACACGTCTTCGATACGATGACCAAGCGCTACGTCGCCGAGACCTACGCCCAGTCGGCCGTCGAAGGCATCATCGAACTGGCCGAGATGCACGACCTCGATCACGACCAAGTCGAATCGATCCACCTCGATACGTTCCACGGCGCGAAACTGATCATCGGCGGTGGCGAAGGCGACCGTCACGAAGTCGAGACGAAAGCCCAGGCCGACCACTCGCTGCCCTACATGCTTGCGGCCGCGCTGATCGACCGTGAGATGACCAACGACGCCTACGACCCAGAGCGAATCCAGCGCGATGACGTGCAGTCACTCCTGCGCAAAGTCACAGTCGAGGAAGATCCCGACCTGACCGACCGGTTCGAATCCGGCGAAATGCCCGCGAACCTGACGATCACGCTCACGGATGGAACAAGTCACGAAGTCCTCAAGGACGACTTCCAGGGTCACCCCAACAACCCGATGGACTGGGAGCAGGTCGAAGAGAAATTCGAGATCATGACCCGCGACCGATACGACGAGTCGCGCCGCAACGAGATCATCGAGACGGTCAGGAACCTCGAACACTACGAGGTATCGGATCTGGTGGACCTCCTGAACTAACCGGGAGCGAGCCTGACTCACTGACCTTCCGCTCGAACCCGTCGGCAACCATCCCGTCGATAGCTTCTGGGCCGGAAAACGCAATACTGTGGCTTGTTTTAGGCTAGCCTAAAACTACAAATGGGTGGCCACTGTAGGGAGTCATGCACATGTCAGAACGAGCGTTCGACTTCCTGCACGTCAACGACAGACCCGAGAAACCGCGCACGAAGGGAATCACGGAGATTCGCGGCCCATACTACGATCCGATGGGTCCGCGAGAGCTCCGTGATATCCTCGAAACGATGGGGCAGTACGTCGACATCTACAAGTTCTCCGGCGGGTCGTTCGCGCTGATGGACCGCGACACTGTCGAGGAACTCATCGGTATCTGCCACGACTACGACGTCGAGGTTTCGACGGGTGGGTTCATCGAGAACGTACTCGTGCGTGACAACGACAAAGTCGAGGATTACGTCGCCGAGGCGAAGACGCTCGGCTTCGACATCGTCGAGATATCCAGTGGCTTTCTGGCTATCGACACGGAAGACCTCGTTGCACTGACCGAACTGACCGCGGACTACGGCCTCAAGCCGAAGCCGGAGATCAACGTCCAGTTCGGGGCCGGCGGGGCCTCCGATCCGGACGACCTGGAGCGCGAGGGCCAGCAGGACCCGTCGATGGCCATTCGGGAGGGACAGCGCCACCTCGACGCCGGCGCGGACCTTCTGATGGTCGAAGCCGAGGGGATCACCGAAGAGGTCCACGAGTGGCGGACGGACGTGGTCTACGAACTGGCCAACGAACTCGGGATGGAGAATCTCGTGTTCGAGGCCCCGGGGCCGGAGATGTTCGAGTGGTACGTCAAGAACTTCGGGCCGAACGTGAACCTCTTCGTCGACAACTCCCAGATCGTCGAACTCGAGTGTATGCGCTCAGGCCTGTGGGGGAAAACGACCAGCTGGGGCCGGGCGACGACGTTCCGTCGCGAGGAGTGACCGCCGTCCAAACCGGTTGGACCGACAGACACCTGCGGCAGCAGCGTCGGGACGCACTCGTCCACGGCGCACAACCACACCGTTGCCATCCACCAGACCATGACAGAGATCGTTTTGCTACGACACGGAGAGACCGAATGGGATCGAGAGGACCGCCTGCACGGGCACGCGCCCGTCCCACTCACTCGGGCCGGCCGCGAGTCGGTCGAGACGATCGGGCAGGGGCTCGCCTCGACGTACGAGTTCGACCGGGTGTACGCCGCCGAGACGCTCGCCGCACGGGAGACGGCCGCACTCGTCCGTCTCGCGGGCGTCGAGCCACGGCCAACCATCGAACCGGCGTGGCGTCCGCGCGACGCCGGTGTGTACCAAGGCCTCGCCTACGAGGAACTGGCACTCACCGACGAGCCGGACTCCCCGCGAACCGACGTGGACGTGCTACAGCCCCTTCCGCGGAGCGGGGAGACGCTGACCGCGGGACGCCATCGCATCCTGGATCGGTGGCGTCGGCTGTGTGAGGAGGCTGGCGACGACGAGCGGATTCTCGTGGTTACGCACGATTTCCCGATCGCGACGGTTCTCGGGACCATCGCTGGTGCTGACCCGGTCGACAGGTTCGGGGCGTACGCTCCGGGTGAGTGTTCCGTCACGACGGTCCGGCTCGCCCACGACCAGCCGACCGTCGACGAGACGAGCGTCAAACGCAGACGGATCGTCAACGGGTAACTCTCGAGGGGTCGCTGGCCCTCCGGGACGCACGTGGATTGTCGCGTTCGTGACTGAAGGAAGCGGTCCTCCTACGTACTTTCTTATTGATGGGGTGAGTAGCACTGGCCAACTGCGCTGTACTACGATGGATGACTCAGCACGACAGTCCTCCCCCGACCGGCTGTCGACACTGATCGAGACTGGCCAATTCGACGCGGCAAGCACCGCGCTCGACCGTGTCAGAACCGCCGACCCGGAAACACCGAAGAAGGCCATCCGTAGAGTGACGGAGTGCGGTGAGGAGGGACGAACCGTCACGCCGCTGCTGTCATCCCTGGTCGGATTTCTTGGCGACGAGCAACGAGCGGTGCGGTTGACCACTGCGAAAGCACTTGTCACAGTTGCGGAGGCTGAACCCGAGACCGCGACGGATGCGGTATCGACCCTTGCGGACCGACTGGCCGACGACGACGAGTCCTACAGGCGGAGCAGGCCGAGTGCCTCGGGGCTTGACCCCGAGGGTGAAGCCCGTAAGCCCCGTTAGAGGTGTTCCGTTCGCTCGATATACTGCTCAATCGTGTCGGTCGAAACATCGCCTGCCGTCCCAACGTAGTACGATTCCTCCCAAAATCCGCCACCCCACAGATACTACTCCAAGAACGGTTCGTGCTGTTCCCACATCTCCCGCGCCGTGATGCTCTTGTCCGTTCGCACGATCTTGCTCGGTGCGTGCTTCGGGTGGGCGGAAAGGAACAGGTGTACGTGGTCTGGTGAGATGTGGAGCGAAAGTATCTCGTAGCCGTACTCGTCGCACACGTCGCGGAAACTCGCTTCCAGCGAATCCTCGATTGGTTCGAGTATCGCGTGGCGGTACTTCGGACACCACACGAAGTGGTAGTTGACGTTGTACACCGTGTAGTTCGGTACGACAAAGTCAGTTTCGCCTATGACGACGGTGAGGCGGTTCTCGACGAGGTCTCGTTCGATGCCGACCCGGGTGAAACAGTTGCACTGGTCGGCCCCACGGGGTCGGGGAAATCGACGACGGCGAAAATCCTCTTGCGACTGTACGATGTGACCGGTGGCGCAGTTCGCGTCGATGGTCACGATGTCCGGGAGGTGACGACCGCGAGCCTCCGGCAATCTATCGGCTACGTCAGTCAGGACACGTTCCTCTTCGACGGGACGATCACGGCGAACATCCGCTACGGCCAGTTCGAGGCGAGCGACGACGAACTCCGAGAGGCGGCGCGTGCGGCCCAAGCCCACGAGTTCATCACCGAACTTCCGGACGGGTACGAGACCCGAGTCGGTGAACGCGGCGTCGAACTCTCGGGTGGCCAACAGCAGCGCATCGCCATCGCCCGAATGTTACTGCAGGTCCCGGAGATCGTCGTACTCGACGAAGCGACGGCGAGCGTGGATACGAAGACGGAACTCGCTATTCAGCGGTCGGTCGACCGTCTCACCGAGGATCGGACGACCATCGCTATTGCCCACCGCCTGTCGACGATCAAAGATGCTGACCGAATCTTGGTGCTCGAGGACGGACGGATCATCGAACGTGGAACGCATTCTGGCCTGCACGAGCGGGACGGCCTGTACGCGATGCTCTGGTCAGTTCAGGCTGGTGAAACCGAGTTCGCTCACAATGAGTCTCTCGCGGAATCTCAGTACGACTGATAGTGGTGACTGTCTAATGTATTGTTTGTTCGCCACTGTTCTTTCTGACATAGTACCGTCACAAAGAGAGATGACGGACACTACGTCCCGGCGGGTTCTGAGGAGGTGTCGGATTCAGTATCTGTTTCGTCCTCGCCATCAGTATCGTCTCCCGAACCGAACACCCCAGCGTACACACCCGCCCACAACCGGGCACGCTTCCGTCGAGGTCCGATCAGTGTCATGGTCAGACCCTCCGAACGAGGTGATCACGAACCGGCTTTTGGCACGTCGCACAGGTGTCTTCGAGACGGGCGACCGTCGCAAGGACCGGGTGGTCGACTGAGAAATTCTGGTAGAGATACGAGATCAGACTTCGATGTGGAATCCCAGAATCAAGGTTCCGGTTCGTTACTCTCTGGAGAAACGTTTGGCGTTCGTACAGATGTTCCTCGCACCGGTCTCGATGAACCGAGAGTGTCTGATGGCGCTGCTGAAGCTCCTCGTATCCCAGTTGACTTAGTGGTGTTTCGTCTGCGTCAGCTATCCAGTCCGTGATTTCGTCGACGAGGTTCGTAGCGGTATCCAGCTGCCGGTGTTCTTTCCCAAGAACTTGAGACATGAGTGCTGTTTTCGTCTTCTGTTCGTCGGTCGCTGAGAGAACCGCGTTCTTGAGTTTGGCAGTGAAGCAAGTGTCCGTCGTTGGAGCGAGCGCAACGGCGATGGAATCGGAGAGTTCGTTCTGAATGGTTGCCAACAACGATTCGGACTGCTCGACATCGGCGACACTGTGCGGACGGAGTGTTTCCGCAAACGCTGTTCGGACTTTTCGACACCGATCAGATGTCGACGTGTCGGAAGTAATCTGTCCCCCTGCCGTCGCCAGGACGGCTGGTGAGTGGGATGACACCGTCTCCGCTGGAATCGCTGTGATCCGATCACTGAATGATTCGAACGCATCGAGCTTTGCATCGACTGCGTCTCGTTCTGCCTGTACTCGGTCCCGAGCCCGGTGAATGTGGGTTTCGACGGTCATACTATACGTTTGACTGGATCGGGACACTTGCCCGTCCGGTCGGAGTTGCTTCCCTGCTCTGTTCGACTGTCACTCGCCATCCGTTCTCGTCGTCGACAACCCGAAGCGAAGACAGTGACCACTCAGGCCGTCGGCGCTGTAAATCGACTACGATTGGTAATACAGGAAGCTGGCCGTTCTGGGGCTCCAGTGCATACTCTGAAAGGCGGACAACAGCTGATTGGATGCCCTCCATGAGATCGATTGACCACGGAGTCTGCGTGTAGTCGCCGACCAGGCCCATCTCCTGAACCAGCCGAAACGTCGCTCTAACCGGTTCCGTGGACGATTCAGTAGGTTCGAGTCGCCTCACGACATGGCTGATGACACTGCGCTGCTCGCCGGCGGATAGTCCAGCATCCAGTTCGAGTGCCATGCGTTCGAGCAACCGCACACAGAGATCCGTGGGATCAGTATGCGTTCTTGCGAGGTCAGCATATGCATCCATCATAGCCGATTCAATGGTTTCGTAGCCGCCGGAAGCGAGCGTCTCGAACAGTGCTGCCGCAACATTGAGACAGAATATCACAAGCTGTGGACGTTCCGATGTCGGGTTCTGTCCAGCTCGTCTGTCTTTGGATGGCAGTTCGGGAGAACGAAGAAATGGACAACCCTCCGGATAATTTGATCGGCAGTCACTGCCTTGACAGATGATGAGATCAGAGTGCTGGAACTGTGAATCATACTGACGCAGTATAGCCCGGTACTGTTCAGTCGCACGTGCTGCACGCCGAGCAACGTCACGAGTCGCAACTCGCAGTCCATTCGTGGGGATTGGCTGGTCACCGGTCTCTACACAGATGAGATCATACGTCCCTTCGTCGCTGGCGAGCGAGTAGATGCGCTCCCTCAATCTGACGAGCGTCAGTCTCACCATGTACATCCCCCGCAATCACCTGCAAGACCGTAAGTAGATAACCGAGAAATAGATCTCTCAGGACCGGCAGATTCAAACTCACCGGGAATGACCCTGTTTGACATCAGGAGATTTCGTTTGAGTCGCGCCATTATGGTTTAGGTATGCCTAAAAACCAATAAGCGTAACGTCTTTTAGGTGCGCCTAAATGTGTGAGAGGCCCCCGAAATCACCCATTGGAAACTTTGAAATCGCATATGGGGTGTTTAGTAGAGATCAGATATGGTCAGGGAGGGTACTCGGTGCCAGATGGCGTTGTGGCAGTGGACACATTCGTAGTGTCCGAAAGCATCGATCGCAAGTCGGCAGTAACAGTAGTCACTTCTGAGGGTAATGCCTGTCTCGATGCCAGAGCCTGGAGTTCAGTGAATTGTTCGTCGATTGCCGTGCGCTCGTTTTGACCGAGCGTTGGTGCAATCTCTTCGTCGAAGTTTTCCTGTGCCTGAAGGATGAACCCGCGGGCATCCCAATACTCTCGATACCCGTCGACGCCCTAGACTGCCCCTGACGAGTTAAGTCTACCAGTATACTCCTCATCAACGCGTTCGAGAAGGGCGTAGATCACGCGCACGTTGAACCGTTCGTTCTCACGGAACTCGCTCGGGACTGTTTCGTTGAGTGCCTGGTCCAGCAATGGGAACACCTCTTCTTCCACGTAGCGTTCGTATTCATTCGGCGAGAGTGACGAGGCACTCGTTCTGAGTTCCCGGTCGGGGACACGGGACTCGACGGGAACGAGGAAGCGGCATGGCTGTACTGGGAGCGTGACGATTCGGGGGAACATGGGCTCGCCGGTGTCGATTCGGTCAGAGTATACGCTGGAGAACAGTCCACCACCGATCTACTTCGCCTCCTCAGGCGACTACTAAATTAACGAGGTCCACGGAGATGAATATTCCGTCGGTATGCTAGCTCTCGACCGTTAGCTCCATTTCCGACATGTCGAGAAACGCCATCTCGTACCCCTCGTGGCGTGCGACCTGTGGGGCGGATTGGGGTGTGATCGTGATGGTATCGTCGGACTCGATCCCGTCGACGACTGCCCCGTAGTGGTACTTCAGGTTGGGGTCGAGTGTGCTGGTCAGCGGTCCGTCGAATTTCGACTCGTCGCCCCCGGAGACAGTGGCCGTCATCGACATCGTCGTGTTCGGCCGGGAGCCCCTCGCCGATGAACCCCGTCCGCCGATCCGTGACGGAGAAGACGCCGTCGAAGGAGCCGTTCATCTCGATACCGTTGAGTTCCGATTGGTTGCCCTTCAGCACTTCCTCGGCGGCGAGGACGACCTGCGAGTAGTCGCTGGCGAGGTGGACAATAGCGTCGGGCGTGTCGAAGTTGGGGTCCTCGAAGGGAGCCATCGCCGCTGGTGCCGGCAGGTCGACGGCCTCGGGGAGCGACCCGTCGAACCGCTCGAAGTACGACGGCGTATATCCCACCGTAAAGAGGAGACCGTCGTTCCCGCGCCGATAGGCGTGTTCGAGACTTCGGAACGCCCGTTCGATCTGTTCGCGGTCGCCGTCGGACGGCCGACCGCTGCCGTCGTAATTCACCAGAAGCAGGACGTGGTGGCGCGGCGTGACCACGTTGCCGTGCTGGTCGGTCGAGAGGGCGTCGTTCCAGGCGTGCTGACGGGTCGGGAGCGTCGACAGGTCCGACGGCCCCTGTGGTACGTCGGGACCACCGAACCAGTCCAGACAGGCCGAAAGCGCGGCCGTCCCCCGATCGCCACGGCGGACTTGGTAAACGCCCGCCGCGAGATCCCACGGTCGCGGTCTTCTGACATCGGGTTAGCTAGGGACGAACGCGGAATGTGCGTTCTGGTGCGAACGTCGAATCCCGTCTCGAACCACCGTGTGGCTCAATACGCCAACCCTGTAACGACAAGGTGAGACACATGGTACTGGATATACTCGTAGTCGATTTCCCTGCGGACTGGGTCGCGCCGGAATTCGCTCCATTATTAGTCGCCGGACTGATCCTTGCCGGGCTCGGAACGCTATCACTGTTCGCCCTCTCGGTGGTCGCGTATACCAAACGCCTTCAGCGGCGGTACCTGCTGATCTGTCTGGCACTGGGGGCACTCGCGACCCGAACCGTCGTCGGGTGGGGCACCGTCTTCGGCGTTGTCCCAATGACCGTTCACCATGTGGTCGCACATTTGCTCGATTTCCTTGCTGCTATGCTAGTTCTCTACGCCGTGTACAGGAGCGGAACAGGATCAGTCTCGCGTGAAGACATCGTGTGATCGACCTCGACGAATGGGAGTCCGTTTCAAACCGGCCGGCGCAGTCGGCCGTTTGGTTGCTTCTACGACGCGAACGGGCGGGAGACGATCCATAGTGAGAGAACTGTGTATCCGACCATCACGACGACGAGCGGAAGGTGCCCCCGGCGCGCCAGTGTGAGCGTCTCGTAGCGGTTGACGGCGACCCGGTGGGCGGCGACGACTGCGACGGCGTGGCCACCGACGATGAGGAGGACTTGTGAACCCCAGAATACTGGAACGGAAAGCCATCCCAGCAGGGAAACCGTTGCCCCACCGTCCCCGAAGAACTCGAGGGGCATGGTCAGCAGCTGGCCGAGGTTCCGGAGGACGAACGGGTAGTTGTGCGCGACTTCGTACGCCGCGGCGATGGGAACGACGGTCGGGGCGAACGCGCGTACGGCAGCAATCCAGTTTGTCGCGTCGCCGGTCGCCAGTGCCTCGACGGCGACGGGACGGTCGAGGTCGTCGCGGCCACGACCCGCAACGCCACCATCGCCTACTCGGCGGCCGACGGGTCCGAAGAGTTCCGCGTCCCGCTGTCCACCTACGGGTACGCGAAACCGACGATTGACAAGGTAACGGCCGCACCCGGACCGGAGATCGTCACGAGCGATATCGACAGCCACGTCGTCGTGGCTGGGGGCAATGGCGAGGTGTACTGGACCCGCTCGCTGAACGCGACGGTTTGGGCCGCGCCTGCGGTCGGTGACGTTGACGCGGATGGGCGACAGGAAGTTGTCGTCGGGACCAACGAGTTCACCATCGCGCTGAACGCCGATGGCTCGCTCGCGTGGAAGGCCGACACTGCTGGCGAAGACCTCGATACTGCACAGGTCGACGAGGACGATGCTACCGAGGTCTTCGTGGCGTCCGGAATGGGTGTTACCGCCCTTGACGGGTCCTCGTCAGTCACTGCTCGTTCTCCACACTCGGATGTGGCTCGCTGGGGGCGTGTTCGTGCCACGACTCCTTGTCTTCGTCACCGAGTTGCTCGTTGAACAGAACGGTCGCCCGTTCGTAGCCACTATACCCGCCTAGTCGATCTTCGTCGTCAGTTACGGCCCAGTACGTTGCCTTGTGTTCAGAGGGCGTCATAGAACTCTTCACAAGGCGATTATTTTCAGCGTTGATTGGTTGAATACGCTGCTGACTAAGCGTGCTTATCGACTGACCGTCTCGGAAGAACACCAGTATATTCCAGTTATCTATCAAACCCGGGCGATTTTCCCTACCCTAATAATAAATCTGGAACTGATGCGAGCAGGGTGAGGAAGACGAGGAGGATCCCAACGGCTACTATTCGAAATACTCCTGCTGAACGTCGTTGGTCCGGAGGTAGCGATTCGGCGAGTCCGGTGAATCCAAGCGCAATTCCCATAAATAAGAAGAAGTGGGGACCATCAAGTATGACAGCGGTATACACCCACGAAAGAAGGCATACGAAGGACAAAGAAAAGAACAAAAACCCCTTCCTTCGTCCATCTGGCTCACGAAACATCATCCGTGGAAGTCCGTTCATACGTTTGAGCAAGAGTTCGACCTGATAAAGCGTTTGGATAATTAAAACGTATTCCATAGTCTGTCTCCAGTCTGTACCGAGCAATTCAGTCCGTGTGGACTGGCAGGGTATGGTAACTGTTCTATGACACCCTATGTGTTTGTCAAACAGTTTCTCTATTCAGAGTCGTAAATGAAGTATCCGGTCAACACACGGACGTACTGAACGGATGACTCACCCCTACTGGCGGCGAAAAAAGGCACGCATCAGTTCGACCCTCCGAAACTGTGGCCGTGTCGATAAGATAGTTGGTCTTAAGTTCCGATCAGACCTTCAGGCGTGAACGAAAGGGGCCAATCGTCGCCGGGCCGAGCGATATCGTCTCTGCGAAGTTGTCAGTCACGTAGTGCCACTCCGCACCCCGAGCGATTTGGTAGTGCCCCTCGGGTCGGGGACCCGCGGCATCGACGTCTTCAGTCATCTATGCGGAGCCGTCACGGAACCGCTCTACTGGGACATCGGAGACTTCGTCATAGTCGCCGTCACCGCCGACTAGGAGCGTCGCCTCGGCCGCTTCAGCGGTCTCCAGTGCAGAGGAGTCACTGAGTGCTGGGTCGTACCTAAGAATGTACTCTGAGGCCTCCCGCCAGGAGTCACCGACCTCCACGGTCTCGATTCCGAGATCGGTGAGCCAGTCGAGATACTCCTCAACCACGTCGCTCCCGGGTTCATCATCAGCGTGTGCAATCAGCGGCTCAGCGTCAGAGACGACACTGTCAGGGACCATCATCACTCCTCCGGAGGGAACTGCGCGTCACGTTCCTCTCGTTCCTGTTCGCGCTTCTCCTAGAGGACCTCGGTCGCGGGCCTGTCGGTGGACGCTTCGCTGCGGGCGGCAAAGCCGCGCATCTCACCCGGCGAGCGGACGTGTTCGACGACCACCTCGTCGCCCTCGGTCTCTCGGAACAGTACCTTTCCGGGAGAATCCAATCATATGCAGTGGGAGGGGCGTTCTCGACTTTCGAGTGTGATGAGGTCGCCGAACAACGTCAAGCCCTCCTCGGCGGGGTAACGAACGCACGTTCGGTTTGGTTCGATCCGGACGGGAGTCGAGCATCAAAGAGGGGCAACGACCCGGCGTGTTTCAGAGTCGGAAACCCTCGGGTGGGGTTGATTACTGTTCCACCGGCACGTGTACATGCCGGTCGGAGGCGAACGACGGAAATATCCGACGGACACACACAGACGCGCCTGTCGACACACTTCCGCTGCCCCGCCACGGCTGGAGGCGGCACGTATCCAGCCACCCTGATTTGGGCTCCGCCAAGCCCCCCACTATCCCCCTTTTGATGCCGTCGTCGGCCGGGTAGCCCGCGGCCAGTACGTTCCACAGACTGCGTACTGCCTCTCGTCCTCTTTTTCGGCCAGCGCGTCTCCAGTGACGCGATTCGTAACGTACCAATAAAACGAGGTGACGGCCATCGAAGGACAGTTGGGAGCGCGCCGAGTCCGCCGGTGAGTGACTCCTCGTCACGAGTTCCGCTTATTGAGGACGAGGACGTTTTCAATGCAACGTTCGGCCAGTTCGATGGCCGTCCGTCAGCGTTCCCTGTTTCGGGAGTCGCGGCACTCTGCCAAGGAGACAGAAGACTTCAACAGTCACAATAGCGTGTCGCGAGAAGGTTCGTCGTGCCCTCCATGCAAGATGTCGACCGACCACAAGCGGCTCGCAACGTTGCAAAACAGTACCTTCGTCGTGAGCGTACGGCGAGCGGCCTATTGACGGTCCTCGTCGTGAGTGTCTTTCTCGGCACGTATCTCGCGACATCACTGGTCCCGGCGATTCTGGTCGGAGCGGGTCTCGTCGTCGTAACCCGCGCACCACTCGTTCAGCCACGCGGCAACGTTCGTCTCCGAACTGACGAACAGTCCGAGGCCGTGGTCGAATCCTTCACGGGTCCGACACCGCCGGTTCTCGTGTTTCAGTGGGGCATCGCAGACGAGATAACCGCGGAGGACGGGGCGGTCACGTACCGGCTCACGTATCTGCTCGGGTTGCGTTCGGTCGAAGTGACGGTCGATACGCGGACCGTTCGCGTGCCGAGCGGTGAACGCCAAGTCGAATTGGAAGTCACAGTTGGCGGCCAGCCGTGGTCCACGTACGTCGCAACCGTCGAGACGAAGGACAGCAAAACGATAGTCGAGTACGAGTACACGACGAACCGGCGGTTCGGTCTTCGTCGCCTCCCACAGCGGTACGTCGCGACTCGATACCGAGACGAAGCCCTCAGAGCACAGGGGTACGTGGTCGTCGGGCGCGACGAACAGTACAGTATCGCGGCTTGAACGCTCCCGGAAGCCGTCGTAGGCGACGAGCGTCGACCTGCCCGTATCGTCCGGGCCGAGACGCCACTCGGTTACTCTTCCTGAGAGAAGTCCGTCATTTCTTTTCCGACGCGGATGGCGATCGGCTCGTCGATATCTGGCCCACCGAGCGCGATGGCAGCCATCTGTTCGTCGGTATCAGTAATACGTATCGACTCGCTTGCCTGTGAGGTACTCTCGATTTCGGTGTTTGTGAGTTCTATCTCGACCTCGTACTCACCGCTGTCGGTCCACACGTCACTGTAGGTCACAGTATTGCTTTCGCCGTCTGCTTCGACTGGGGGAAGGCTGAAGCTCTCGTCGAGGGCACTGTCGCCGTCCGGGGCGGTGACCTCGATGCTCCCGCTGACGTCACGATTCAGCTGGTTGAATATGTTGACATCTTCGAGGATTTGGTCCCCAATGATGTCCACTACTGTCGAGCATCCAGCCATCGCTGTCGACATCACTGTTCCACTCGTTGCCAGAAGTTGTCGCCGGGTGAGAGGGCTAGTTTCGAGGCGTCGTTCGCTGTTCATTTTGGAGGACGGTCCGTAGGTACGCACGGAGAGAAGTTAATCCGACACACTGTGTTGCTGACGATGAAACCGTGCGAAAAGGAGGACTGTCGCCAGTGTCTCTACGTCGGGAGTGAGGTGAAGATGCCGATGAGAAGGACGACGAACGACAGTGCGATGCTAGCGAAAATGTACAGGATAGTACCGACACCCAAAGCACCGACAGTTCGTAACGTCATCCGTGGTGACGCAGGCCGTCGCCGACTCCGCAGGCGAAGCACGACAGTGCCGGCTAGCCACAGGACAACCGGGTACCCGACGATGATGCCGACGGCGCGACCAACGTGATTGGTCATATCGAGTGGTTGCCACGTTGCGGCCAGTAACAAATAGTGGCTGACCAGCACGCTACCGACGATCAGGATGTAGTTGAACGAGAGTCGATGTCCCGGCCACTCCTCGATTCGTGCTCGTACACTTTGTATGCCGAGTACTGGGCTACACGCCACGGAGAAGACGCCAACTCCGATTACCGCGTATCCGATCAGAAACAGGATATCGGTGGGTTGCATGTGTAGCTACTGAGGCACTACATCAAAAGTTGTGAGTCCCGCGTTTCACCGACTGAAACAGTGAAATCGAAGTCTACCCTGTGAAAATCCAGTTCGATTACCGGTAGAGACGAATGGTGACGATACTGCCTTCAGGGTCGTTCTCTCGGAACTGAACCGTTCCACCTAGTTGAGTAATCGCCCAATTGACGAACCAGAGGCCGATACCTTGTGCGTGCTTGAGTTGTGTCTCGGTTCCGGCAGCGAGAATCTCCCGTTCCCGCTCGGGGAGCCCGGGTCCATCGTCCGCGATGGTGATTTCGACAGTCCCATCGGATGTCTCTCGGACGCTGATTTCGACGTGTGGTGAGTCCGCAGACGCGTGTTCGAGCGAATTTCCGACCAGTTCTTGGAGGACTTGTCGAATCACACTCCGGTGAGAAGAAATCAACACTTCGTCGGGACACTCGACCGAGATGTTGCCCGGACGGTCGTCGGTTCGAAGCCCATCAGCGACGGTACTCACTACGTCGCTCAGGTCGATGGGTTCCGGTGATTCGGTGGTCTCAGTCATGACCGCTTGCGCGTCTCTAACTTTTTTACTCAGTTCGAGAAGGTCCGTCGTACTCTCTCGAATCCCGTTCTGTAGCTCCTCGTCGTCGATACGGTCAGCGTACGCGAGTACGACATCCAAGTTATTTCGCACGTTGTGTCGGAGTGTGCGGTTGAGAACCGCGAGTCGTTGTTCTCTGGTTTGCCGGTCGGTGATGTCACGAAAGAGCACGGTCCTGGCGACTGGGTCGCTTTCGTCGTCCGTCTCGGTTTCGTTAACCGCAGAGACGCTAAATTGGAACTGTCGGCGGCCTTTCGACGTTCGGAGCGCGACTGTTCCTGTCGCTCCCGTGTGAAGTTCGGTCCCATCGAGACCGTCGACGACCGACCGAATCGGTTCGCCAATCATCGTCTCCGCAGCCCGGTCGAATAGCTCCGCCGTCGCCTCGTTGACGTCGAGAATGTGGTCGTCCCAGTCGAGGACGACGAGTACCTCCTGTAAGGTTTCGACCACGCGCGTCCGGGCTACGTAATCGGCCTTCGGGAAGCCGGTCATTACCGGATACCGTCGCACAGCGACGGATAGCAACACGCCGGAGAGCAGCAATCCCGCAGTCGTGTTCGTAACGTAGTCGGGGGTGGCGTCGGCCATAACTGCGAGGTACGGCGCGGCGATGCCGGTTGTCAAAACAGCCACTTGTGTGTTCGAGACGCGAGGGTGGCTCCCGCCGAGACCGACGAGCAGATACGTTCCGTACAGGAACAGAGCGAAGAGGTAGAGTATCTCCCAACCGATTAGCGGAGCGAGCGTTCGTTCGAGTTCCGTCTCGGAAGGGCCGAGCGCGATGTAGATGCCACTAATCACCACTGGGAGTGCGATGCCAGCTAACAGGACGATTCGCTTTGTCGTCAGTCCAGTTCCACGACCAGTGTAAGTGAGCGAGTATATTGTCCAGATTCCGGGGACTATCAGGCTGGCACCGAGCTGAACGAGATCGAGGGCCGACGAAAGGGGGCCTACAGTCGACACGCCGGGGACTTCCGAGCCGAGAGAACAGATCGCCCACAATGTCAGCGTCGCGAGAAGGAATATAAACGGAGTCGCGCTGGGCTGTTCTCTGGACTGGTAAGCTGTCCACGTCCGCCATGCTAAGAGTGCGGACGCCAGCGCGTTGAGTACCAGCACGCTCAACGTAGTGATGAGGTCCATCGTTCGATGCCTCTGCCTACAGTTTCAATTCTGTGTCGATTGAAGCCGACGCTGTGACGTGGTGGTTGCAATCAGCCCCGAGCAGCACGAGGCTGTGGTTTCTACAGCACAGGGTGACGCTCGGGAAGTCGGCACGGAGGAACAGCTCTTCGAGTCGGAGCTATGGAGCGAAGAGCGGTGTTTCGTCTACTGAGCGAGTGGCACCTGTAGGTGTGCTATCTCGCAGTGGGCTCCCTCGGGGCAGACCCCGACGCACCCCCTCCTCCCTCCTCGGCCTGCGAGTACAGTACGTCACCTGCAGGGTCAGTCAGCGATGTCGATTGTCGCCTCAAAACCGCCGTCAAGAGAGATAGCGGCCGACTCGGCGACAGCTTCGTATCGTTCTTTGTGATGGCCGCCGTCACAGATCATCATCTCGGTACGGACGAGACCCGCGTCACGGAGTTCGTTGAGGCGACGATACGCCGTCGGCCGTGAGACATCTGCCGCCTCGGCGACAGCACGACCGCTTCGTGGCCGCGCTGCAACTGCTCGGTACACGCGACGCGTGTACTCGTCTCCGAAGAGTTCGAACAATTCGGTTCCCGAAAGGGTAGTATCCTCCGTCCGGTCAGTTCGCCGCTCCAGTCGAGCCGGTGAGTGAGTGGACATACTACTGGGGAGGGCCTCGGTCCTACTGGATTGCGATGCTAGGCATCGAGATTGCGCGGCCTCGTCACCTCTAGGAGTGCAGATGTCGACGCTCGGGGAAAGGCATCAATTATGTGGATTCGGTGCCGACTTTCGTGTAGGCAGCCGAGATAGATGGCCGAAAACGATAGCGCGGCGGCGGTCCGCACGCTCGTTGTCGACGACGAGCAAGAGGTAGCGGACGCATACGCCCTGCGACTGCAAGGGTACTGTGACGTCGAGACGGTTTATACCGGCAGTGCGGCACTGTCAGCCATCGATGACTCGCCGGTTGATGTTGTGCTTCTGGACCGGCACATGCCGGGGCTGTCGGGAGATGAGGTACTCTCGGAACTGGTCGAGCGTGGGTACTACGGACGGGTGGTGATGGTGACCGCAGTCGACCCCGGAGTCAAAGTCCTCGATATGCCGTTCGACGATTATCTGTGTAAACCGGTAGAGCGCGAAGACATCCGTGCGGTCATCGACCAACAACGGCGGATTCTCGCGTCCGAAACGCTCGGGGAGTACTTTACCGCCGAGGCGAGGCGGGCGGTACTTGAATCGGAACTGAGTTCCGAGGAGCACAGTGAACACGAGAGGTATACAGACGTGGCGGAGCGAGCGGAGCGGCTCGAAAACCGAGCCAGACGGCTGCTGGCCGATGACGAGATTCTCGACCAGTTCGACGCAGTCGACCGCAAGGAGATGTGACGACCACCACCGGGCAGGGGTGACGAGCTGGCGGACAGCACGCATCGGCGACCCCGGCCAGTTCACAGGGAGACGGTCGGAACGCTCCGGTGAGTCACTCTCTGGATGCGTGCCGGTATCGTCACCGGCCCTCGGGGGTCCGGTCGAGATACGCATCTAGGAGTTTTCGCTGGCCAGCACGGAGGTGGTGCAGTAACGTCGACCCTGTTATATCGAGCGCGGCTCCGACTTCTTCGGCCGTGCTTCCCCGAGGAGATTCGAAGTAGTCGGCGAGATACGCGGTTCGGAGGACTGTCCGCTGTCGCTCCGTCAGTCGGTCATCCAGTTCGTCGCGGAACTCACTGGCAGTCGTCACCGACCGTTGCCGCGACTCCTTCGCAACGAACTCCCCGTCGTATTCACTGCTGACAGTCTCGACGACGTGGCGGATATCGGCGTCCGGAGGGAGGTCCGCGACGAGGCGACCCGTTCCGCTGTCGAAGCTGGCACGTCGGATAGTCCCACCGAACGAAGAGATGGCCAGTAAGGCAGTCGGACCGCGGACGGACAGTTCGACAGTGCCGCCCGACTCTGACGCGCTGATGGTTCGCGTCCGCTCGATTGTCTCTATGCCCGCGGTCTCTTGTCCGACGCGTTCCGCCCCTTCTCCCTCGACCGAGACGAAACAGAGCAACGGATCGTCGGCTTGTGGAACCATCCCTTCTACGGTTAGCGTCGCGTCGAGGGACTGGCTCAGTCGGGCTAGAACTGACCCCTCGCCGAGTTCGAAGGTGACCTCGACGACACGGTCAGAGAACAGTAGGTTCCGGTTCCGAACCGCAGTAATCGCGAACCCGGCTACCTCACCCAACGTGTCGAAACTTGCGCGTTCTCGTTCGGAGAACGTCTCGGTGCCTCCCGCGTAGACCCCGACCACACCGTGGACGTGCGGTTCGTACACGAGTGGAATCGCCAGTGTCGACTGAATGCCGTCGGCAAAGCCGGCTGTACGGACCGATTCAGGAATCGCGGAACTGGCAGTGAGTGGTTGGACGGCCTCCAGCCGGCCGCTCTCGACTGCACGCTCTTCTGGCGTCGTTACACTCCCGTCGTCGATTGCGTCACGAACAGCGCGGAACGTTTCGCCGGTTTCACCGGCGACGGCACGAACCGCTACGTCGTCACCTCCCATGTCGCGTTCTCCGACCCAAGCGAATTCGTAGAGGTCCGTCTCACCGAGTCCTCGACAGACCGTCTCGGCGATTTCTTCACGGGACGTTGCATCGACGAGTGCCGCGAGAATGTCCGAAAGCACGTCGTCGATGAGCGTGGTTCGTCTGCGTTCCTGCTGTATCTCCTGCAGCAACTGTTTCTCGCGGTAATGCTCCGTTATGTCTTGGAGGTAGACTGTCCCCCCGTTCTCGAGTGGGACGACCGAAACAGCAAACCACCTATCGATGTCAGGATAATACTCCTCGAACTCTGTTTCGGTGATTGAGTCACCCCCGAACGCAGTCAGGATGGTATCGTCGACAGACCGAGGGAATACCTCGGCAAGCTGGGCACCGGTTGGGTCCGTAGCGTCGATTAGTGTCCGGCCAGTCTCGTTGATGGCCGACACTGTCCCCTTCGCCGTGACGTCGAGAACGCCGAACGGTGCTCGCTGACACCGTTCATCCATCGCAGAAGGCACCTCCTTCGGTCGCTCCCTGTTTGATCGTTGAACTGTTTCGACGGGTCATCGGTATTAGAATCGAATTTCGAACCGCGAACCACCGCTGTCGGCTGAAGTGAGACGTATGTCCCAGTCGTGTGCGGCAGCGATGCGTTCGACGATAGCGAGGCCGAGTCCAGTCCCGCCGTCTCGGGTCGAGTGTCCCGGCTCGAAGACCGTCTCCTGCTTTTCCGGGGGGATACCCGGGCCGTCGTCGGAGACGTAGAAGCCGTCCGCTCCGCTGCCAACCGTAATCGTTACCTTGTTTTCGCGGGCTTCACTCTCACCGTCGTCATGGGCAGATTCGGCCACAGAGTCTTGGTCCGTGCTGTCCACGGACGCGTTTGCGGTGTGTTCTACGCTGTTCCGAAAGAGGTTCTCGAACAGTCTGCGGACGCGGTCCGGGTCTGCGGTGGTAGTGGGAAGTGAGTCCGAGAGGTCGAGGACAGCCTGTTCGGTATCGACCGATTGCCACGCGTCCGTCGCGGCGGTTTCGATAGAGACCTGTTCCGACGGGTCCACGACATCGTCCTCCCGCGTCAAAGTGAGTACATCGCTGATAATCCGTTCCATCCGGTCGTGTGCGTCGGCAACAGAGTCGAAATGCTCCGGGTCGTCCGTCTCCCGTGCGGCCTGTAGATGTGCCTTGGCGACATCCAGCGGATTGCGGAGGTCGTGGCTGATGACACTGTTTACTTGATCGACAGCGGGCATCTCCTCGGTATCGGGATGCGGGCATGGGTCTGAAAGCACGAGGTACCCGGTCTCCCCGTGCGACGGGATTACTCGTGCCATGAACGGTCCTTGCTCACCGTTCCCATCGAGGGGAAACTCGCCCTGACACCCCTGAACGAGGGAGGTCATTAGCTCCCGGTTGGAGGTCGTTTGACTACCGGTGAATCGTTCTAACATCGGCGAAACGAATGTTTCTGACGGGGCGTCGTCGAACAGCCGCTCGAAGGCCGTGTTCGTCGCCGTTATGCGGGCGTCACCATCATCGTCTACAGTGTAGACGAGAACTGGGTCAGGGAACTCGTCCAGCGGGATTGCAGCACTGTACTCGTCTGTCATCGGTCTCCTTCGGTCCTCCTGTTGACTTCTCGTAAGACCGCTGGTCCCGTCAGCCGCCGCGGACCCATGCGAGAGGGCCGGGTTCGGACACAGCGCACAGATTTCGCTTAGTCCCGGTGTGTTTTTAGTATTGTTTCCTCATTCTGGTTCAGAAACAGTGAGTCGAAGTCCTCGTGAAGGTGTCGTCCCTGCTCGTTCGGCTGCGATATCGAAGCCGCGAGTCAGGAAAAACGACCGTGCACGAAGAACTGCCGCTGTGGAAGCGGAGCGGGGAAGGGCGACGCGACAGCGTCACCCGGTGGCGGTCGTTCGAAGTGTCGGTGTCAGAGAAAGGCACCGTGATGGTCTCTGGGTGTCCTCCGAACGGATGCTGTTCCCTCAGCTGAGCTGTGTTCTGTCTTGGTACTGGTAGTTTCCGAATCCAAGGATTGGAAAGAAAATGAACGAGAGGAACGTGAGACCGAGGCCGAACAGGATGCCCCTGTTGAACTTGCCAGCGACATCGATGCTGATCTTTACCGTGGCGAAGAAGTTGACGAATGGGACGAAAAACAGAAGGAACCACCACCACGCGTTTCCGCTTATTTTCACCAAGACGTACAGGTTGTAAATCGGTACGATTCCAGCCCATCCCGGTTCACCGGCCTTCTCGAACGTTTTCCAGAACCCGGCGAAAACCACGATAGCGAGGGCCACCACGGCGAACAGTTCGACGCCAGTGCTACCAATGTTCTGTAACGGGACCGAAGAGTCAATTACTGCTACCATCGGTTCGGATATTCGGCCCCGGTATTAACGGAGTCGGGGCACGGTTTCACGCTCGGAAACACCGATGCCGGCACGGTTCTCTGCTGAACCCACGCTCTGTACGCAGCGGTCTGTTCCTCTCGAATGAGAACACTCGCGCACATCGTTGGAAATAGCGAGCCCTCGGTGCGCAGTCAGCGCGACACGTTCGGTGACGAGTTCGCGGAACCACTTCCACCAGAGGGACGGCCGCACGGTGACGCTCACACCCCCGTCCGGGGTAGAGGTGAGACGCAGCGAGGCAGTTGCGACGGGTCAGTCGTCCGCGACGGTGGGACTATTCGTCTGTTCCGGCCGCGCTGTCGGTGGTTCGTCTATCGGCGTCCAACTGAGGTCGTCGGTGTAGTGGAACGCCCGGTGGTCCTGTTGTGGGTCGACGACAGTCAGCGAGAGCCAGTCGTTGTCCAGCAGCGTGGCCACCTCGTCGTGTTCCGAGAGGACATCGGTGACGCGCTCGACGGGTGCGTGGATGACCGTCGAGAGGCGGAGCGGTTGATGGTACGGCGTCTCGTCGGCACTCATCAGCGACTGTAGCGGGAGACCGGTCATCAGGTCGCCGCCGTTGCCCTGATAGACGCCGATGTTGCCGACGGGATTGTGGGTCACCTTCGAGCCACTCCCGTACACCGCGTTGTCGACCGTCGCGAAGTAGTACTGTGTGTTTATCCACTGGGTGACGACCATCGGGCCAGTCATGATGGCTTCGAGTGCCTCGCCGTCGGCGTCCGTCGTCCAGTCGTAGGAGTGGAGGAACGAACGGCCGTCCAAGTCGATACCCTCGGTGAGCGTCCGGGGGCCGACGACGAAGCCCGCGTTCCCGGCCAGCCCCCACTCCGGGCGGGTCTCGGCCCAGTCGACGGCGCGGCGTTCGGTCTCACGGACGCCCGAATCGGCGTCTGCACCCATGTCTTCGGCACGCTCGGCGGCCGCACCGGCGCGTGCCGTCGCGAGGTCCGTACGGAGTTGGTCGATGTCCGCGTGGTGTGTCTCGGGCACGTCGGACGCGTACAGTTCCACCTCGTCGGTCGTCGTGTTGTGCTCGCCGGCGACGAAGACGGTGTCGTCCGGGATGTCGATGTCGCGGTCCCGAAGTTCCGCCCTGACCGCATCGTCGTTACAGATGGCGGCGAGGACGCGCGCGTTCGGACCGCCGGGGTTCCCGGCACAGGCACCGCAGTCGAGACTCGAATCGAACGGGTTGTTCGCGGTCTGACTGGCGTGCCCGGCGAAGACGACGACGCGGGCGAACTGTTCCCAGCCCATGAGGTCGAAGGCCGTCGCGGCGTACTCGACTTTCTCTTCGAGGGTCAGCCCCTCGCGGAGTTCGTTGACCGAGTCCGGGTTGTAATCAACCGTCGGCGCACGGACTTCGTGGTCGTCCGGGACCGTCCGGTCGGCGTACTCGAGGAAGTCGTACACGCGTCCCGGGAGAAGCGTCCGCGCGGCCAAGGCGGCCCCGTACCCCACACCGGCACTCTCGACGAAACTGAACACGGTGGCGGCGTTGGATTTGAGGGTCTTGACTGCCTTCTTGCCGGTCTCGACGGTTGCGTGCCAGCGTTCGTACGCCTCGTGTTGGCCGTCGGTGTCGTTCGTGGGGCGGTCCGCGATGCGGTGCTCCGCGTCGAGTATGGGTGGACAGGCGTCCACGGTCACGTCCGCATCGTGTTCGGTGTGGCGCATCGGGATACCGAAGAACCCGGCGTACCCGTGAGTCTCGTAGTCGCCGGCGGCCTCGATGTGCCGACGGATGATTTCGGACCGGGTGTCGATACAGAACACCAGTTGGGCGTCCGGGCGTCCGTCGTCGGATGCGTCCCCGGTCGACGGGCTGGCGTCGGTGAGCGCGTCCACGAGTTCCGAGCGATAGGTCGCCTCCCACGCGGTCAGCCAGACTTCTGGCAGCGGGAGGGGCCCGTCCGCCGTCGGAGTGTCGGCGTCCTCGTGGGCTTCGGCAGGCGCGATTGGGGCGTCGAACAGGTCGACGAGCGTCAGGCGAACAGCCAGATACCCCTCGACGGTAGTCGGGTAGGCCGACTGCCACGCGTCGTCGTCGACGACGCGTTGCTTGAGGAACCCGGTCCAGCCCGGGAGTGCCGCCAGTTGTGACTCGAAGATGTCCTGCCACTGCCCCACGGGATAATCGGCGAGACAGTTCCGGATGGCGTCTGCGGGTTGGTCGGGGAGTTCGGCAATCGCCTCGTTGTCGGGAATGTCGCCGTCGTGGGGGGCTACGGTACGGAATGCGTCGTAGAAACCCTGCTCGCGGTTCGGCATCGGCCACTCCGCTTGCCCCTGGTCGAGGAACGCAGCCAGCCACTTCGTCAACACCGCGTCGACTCGGTCCGTGGCTGTCGGTGCCGTCTCCACCGTGTCGGACGTGTCCGTGGTGGCCATCCGGTCGAGTGTCGCCTCGGGGTCGCTGTCGTATCCGTTGGCAGTCAGTTCGGCCCGCAGGGCCTCGGGGTCGATGCGACCGGACTCCCACGCGCGGCGGAACACGTCCGAACTCGGGTAGCCGTCGCCGCCGAGAACCTGTTCGGCTTCCGTGACAGCCTCGTGGAACGGCTGGTCCTCGAAGCCGGCGAGCGGATTGGCCGTGACGAACGAGTGGAGCGGCCACGCGGAGCCGACGGTGTCTGCTGCTGCTTCGATACTCTCCTCGATAGCGGGTTCAGTACTCATTGTAGTCCTCCGTGGCGGTCAGTTGCGTCTGTGACGGGGGTTGGGCGGCGTTCATCAGGAGCACGTACAGCCGGTGGCTTTTCTCGTGGACCCCACTCTCGATAGCGAGGTACACTGCGAGGAACGCGACGGCGACGAGGGCGTGGGCCACCGTCAGTTCGGCCGACTGCCCGGCCATCGGCGTTCCGGCCAGCAGTCCCTCGATGGCACGGTAGACCACACCGTAGACGGCAATCGCCGGGAGCGCGACAAGCGGGACGGCACCGTAGCGAACCGTGGCCGGAAGCGAGTCCTCGGAGACGACAGCGCGGGCGGCGTGGAGCACCGTCAGGACGACGAGGAACGTCAACAGGAGACCGCTGTCTAGCTTTGTTCCTTTGCCGGTGAGTGTCGCGAACAGGAGTCCACCCGCGAGCGCGGTCCCGACGACGACGGCGATGCCGATGGGGCCTGTCGAGGCAGTTGACTTGGCCTTCGTCGGGCTCTCGTGTGCGACCTGACTCCCGGCCGCCAGGAACTGGTAGGCCTTGTAGAACCCGTGGAGGATGAGGTGGGTGACGGCGGCACCGAAAAAACCCAAGCCAGCCTGCATAATCATGAAGCCCATCTGCCCGACCGTCGAGCAGCCGAGTTTGGCCTTGATATCGGGTTGGATGGTCTTCAGAATCTTCCCCGACAGCGCGCTCGTCGCACCGGCGAGCACCACGACGAGCATGAAACCGGCATCGACGGTGACAACGGGTGCGAACCGCGCCAAGAGGATACCACCGGCGTTGACGAAGCCAGCATGCATCAACGCCGAGGCCGGCGTCGGTGCCGTCATCGACGAGAGCAACCACGTGTGGAACGGGACGAGAGCCGATTGGACCATCGCCGCGAGCAGGAGCGCGCCAGCGGCGACCAACACAGCGTTCGGGGGGGCTGTCTCCACTGTCGACGCGAGACCCGAGACCGCCGTCGTGCCAGTGGACCACCAGAGCGTCCCGAGTGCCACCGCGAGGAACGCGCTACTCAGGAGGAAGTACCGCCGCGCGAGCGCGGCCGCAGCCTGTGCTTGGGGCCACCCGCGGACGTGGCCGATGAGGTCAGCCATCACGAGACCCATCAGGAGCCACGCGGCCCCGAACAGCACGAAGTTATCGGCCGCGACCAGTACCATCACGACCAGTGTGAACCCGAACACGCGAGCGAAAAACTGGTCGATGGTTCTGGTACCGTCCAGATACCGCCGCGAGTAACTGTGAACGATGCCGCTGAAGAAGGTAACTGCCACCCACATCACCAGCGTCAACCCGTCGACGACCGCGAGTCCCGCGAGGTCCCACGTCCCGCCGACCCAGAGTTTCGCCGCGAGCGCGCCGATGCTCCCGACCCACAGAAGCCACACGAGTCGGGTCGACACCGCCGGCACGCGCGATTCCTCACTGGTCGGCGTCGGAGCCTGTCCCACGGTCGTCACCTGTTTGTCTCCTGTCATCCTTTGGCTCGTCTCTGACCGACCACTGCGGCGACAGTTCACGCCGATTCACGCGACCACAGTCATCGGTCGTCTTCACCCCGTTCTACGAACAGAATGTCTATTAAATCTATCTATACAACCATATTGTTCCTGAACAGCAGTTGCATTGAACATTGTGGTCAGTTACCACAGTTCCGTTCGGGGAGTGAGTCGTGGCGAAAGTGGCCACCTGAGAGCTACAATCAGAGTCGAAGTATCGGCGTAGAGGAACTAAGACGGTCGTTGCGGTTCCTTCGTCTGTCGCCCCCATTTGCTGTTCTAGGGCGGTCCAGTCACGACTATCACTGACCGTGCAGCCACAGTTACCAAGTTGTTCGCGAATCAGTGTTAGAAAACCATATCGTTACCCAGACCAGTGGTCTGCTATGGAGGAGTTAGAGGGGACCGTCCTCGTCGGGGAATCGTTCGAGCCGATATCCGGGCGTGTCGTCGTCGAGAACGGGCGCGTCGAGGCAGTCGAAGAAGTCGCGACGGAATCGACGGACATCATCTTGCCGGCGTTCGTCAACGCCCACACGCACCTCGGCGATTCCGTCGCGAAGGAGGCCGGTGTCGGACTCTCACTCGAAGAGGCGGTCGCACCGCCAGACAGCCTGAAACACCGCCGACTGGCCGACGCGAGTCGGAGTGAACTCGTGGCGGCAATGCGTCGGACACTTCGGTTCATGGCTGAGAGCGGGACCGTCTCGTGTCTCGACTTCCGGGAGTCGGGCGTAGCGGGTGCCCGCGCGCTCCGGGACGCGGCGGAGCCACTGGACATCGACCCGTTTATTTTCGGGAGTGGGGACCAGTCCGTTCTCGACATCGCCGACGGGTTCGGGGCGAGCGGTGCGAACGACGACGAGTTCACCACCCAGCGGGCGGCGTGCAGGGACCGCAGCGTCCCGTTCGCCATCCACGCGGGAGAACCGGACGCGACGGACATCCACCCCGCGCTCGATTTGGACCCCGATTTGCTCGTCCACATGGTTCACGCCGAACAGGAGCACCTCGAACGCGTCGCCGACCAGTCGGTCCCGGTTGTAGTTTGCCCGCGCGCGAACACCGTCCTCGATGTCGGTCGGCCACCGATACGTGATTTGCTCGATTATACGACTGTCGCGCTCGGGACGGACAACGTCATGTTGAATACACCCTCGATGTTTCGGGAGATGGCCTACACGGTGAAGCGGTTCGACGTGTCCGCGCGGGACGTGCTGCGAATGGCGACGACAGCCGGAGCCGGAATCGCTGGCCTCGACTGTGGCGTCGTCGCTCCCGGACGGCGGGCCTCACTTACCGTCCTCGATGGCGACTCGGACAATCTGGCAGGTTCCGTCGACCCAGTCGGGGCTGTCGTCCGGCGTGCAACCGTGGGTGATGTCGAACGCGTCTTGCTTTAGTGACCGTTTTCGGCGTGTTTTCCGGGGTCGAACTCTCCGAACGGCGTCGTCTCGTGGCTCCGAACGAGCACCTCGTCGGCGACTGTGAGTCCCATTTCGAGCAGTTCCTGTGCGACGGGCGTGATGTCGCTGTCTGACTCTCCGACGGCCGTCACGAGGATGTTCTGGTCGCCGGTGACCAGTTCCTGTGCCGAGACGACGCCGTCGATGTCCAGAATTTCGGGGATGATTTCGCCACGTTCGGGAATCGACGCAGTACAGAACAGAAGCATGCGGAGCGGGTAGCCCGACTGCTGGTAGTCGACTTCGGCACTGTAGCCTTTGATGATGTCCTCCGCTTCGAGACGCTGGATACGCTTGCGGACGGTGCTGTCGGAGGTGCCAGTCCGCTCCGCGATATCCTTGGACGACATGTTGCGGGCGTCCTCCTGTAACGCGTATAGAATGGCCCTGTCAACTTCGTCGATGTCCTCGTCACCCATGCCGATACGTCCGCGGCAAGGATACTTTACTGTTGTACCCTGTTCCCCTGATAGTATCGTCACTCCTCGGCGGGACCCTTGTACTTCGATTTGATTTGCTCGCCGTCGCGCCACTGCCAGTAGTTGTACCGGTTGCCGTTGATTTCCTTGACCGTTATCGTGGCCTTCGACGGGACATCCGTGGGTCGACTTTCCGGCTTGGTTCCGGTATCCGGCTCGTCGTCTTCCCCGTCTGTCGTCCGGTCAGTCGTTTCACGGAACTCGGCGAGTGCGTCGGCGTAGGCGGCGACATCGCGAAGGCTGTCCGGTGGGAGGTCGTCGAGTTCCTCGACGAGGCGGTGCGAGAGGGCGTCCGGTGGTGTCGGTGGGGTGCTGGACATCGATTCGGTCGTATTAACCAACACGCTCCGGCAGGTGGTCAATTTGTTGGTTAACTCGGTGCGAGTTTCTGTGGTACCAGTTACCAAACATCGGTTGCCTACAGCAACGCGGTGGTGTGGCGTACTACTGGAGATGCTTGACTTCGTACACGCCCGGTAGTTCGGTTTCCTCGACGGTCACGGAGACTTCCTGTCCCTCACTCGCCGCCGTTTCCGAGACGAGCGTGACGGCCTCGATCGGAGACCGTTGCAAGAACGACCACAGTCGTTCGAGCCACGATGGCGTTCCACCTTTCCGGCAGACCAGCACGTGCCGTCCTGCAGCGAGTGCTGCTAGCTCGCCCTCGACCTCGTATTCGTCGAGGCGGTCCGGGGCGACGGCGTGAACGACAGTTACCCGGAAGGTTTCCATTGCAGTCGCTTCTGACGGACTCGACAGTGATGTGATTGCCGTTCGCGGAGGGCACCGCTGTGTTTCTCGGTTGCCAGCTGTGACGGTTATTTCCAGTCTTAACCAACACCCTCGGGCAGAGCGGGGAGATGTTGGTTAAGTTCGCACACACACCGGGTTTCCGGTGAAATGGGCTCTCAGTGGTCGGCACAGGAGAGAGGGTGGACGATTGTACTGACGGAGACTACTGAGAGGAGAGAGGACGGGGCACGCTGGGGCCAACATTGGACAGTGAGAACGGGCGAATGCGGGCTCATACGGATGTATCGAAGGTTCACTCGAGAGGTAAGGAGGAGGGCCACCGAGTCAGGAGCACCGAGTTACGAGAGAGACACACCGTGTTTCCGGTGAAACTGAGGTTCTGAGAGGGTCGGAACTAGAATTCGGGGACAGTTGTACCGAAAGACTGGCGCGCACACACACCGTGTTTCCGGTGAAACCGGGTGCTAGAGGGACTGGCGAGTCGCTGTAAGCGGGACTGTTTATATAGTGTATCTCTAGGTGGAGTGAGTAGTGCGGCATATATATTAATTAGACTACAAAATGTATAATACAGTACAAGACGAAAAGTCCACTGACTCCTATGGACAAAGTGACAATGAGCTTTAGCTCATTGTAGCTGGAGTCGAAGGACTCCTGAGTTCTCCCTATCCTTCGGACCTTCTCTCCTTCTCTGCTGTCCCTATTCCAGCACGAGCGTGGCTATCTCGGCTTGGTGACGAAACGTTCCATCGTACCATCCGTGCTTTCCGTACTAAGAAGCCCTCTTTGTCCCATTCTCTACGTCAGACTGGTCATACCTTTCCTCACTTGTGTAGCGGCAGTTCACTCCGGTCCGTCTTCTGTTCTGCCGCAACCCCCGCTTCAACTGCACCCCTCCACCTCCCTCCCCCCGTTTCACCGGAAACCCGGTGTGTGTCTCTACCCGGTTCCTTTATAAACCATTTCACCGGAAACCCGGTGTCTCGTTTTGCGCGCCCGACGGACCACGCCGTCGTCTCCTCTCAGGACACGTTACCGGATGTAGCGAGGACATAACTATAGACTGATGTTCTCAATCCCGAGACGGAACAATGTTCGACCTGACCGGTTTTCAGCGAGACATGATGTATCTCATCGCTGGTCTCGATGAACCACACGGCCTCGCGATAAAGGACGAACTCGAGACGTACTACGAGTCCGAAATTCACCACGGGCGTCTGTATCCGAACCTCGACGAGTTGGTCCAGAAAGGGTTGGTCAAGAAGGGGAAAAAAGACCGACGCACCAACGTATACCGTCTCACTGACCGGGGCATCCGGGAGCTACAGGACAGGAAAGAGTGGGAGAACCAGTACCTCGAAGGAAAAGAGTCGATTCCGGTGTAATCCCAACTGGCATCGGGCCGCCACGCAGGCAAAGCGTGTGAGTGAGATTCGACACAGACGGAACGGACCATGACGAGACCAGAACCGACCGGTCCTGACCGACGCCACATCTGCCTGGAGGCGGTCAGTGTAGACCACGCCGATGGCAGATTCAGTTGGACAGTGTACGACCCGAACACCACCGGTGTCGACAGAGACGGTCGATGGATAGTAACCAGTCACGACGCCGTTGTTGACCTGTCCCTCACTCGGTGATGTATCACTCACAAATAAAGTAATCGAGGAGCCCGGGACCCCTCAGACAGAGCGGAAAAGACGACGAAATCGGTATTCTCCCGATCTTTACCGGACTACGTCTCTTCTCTGTCGCTCTCGACGACCGTGTGATAGAGCGAGCAACCAACGAAGCCGAACACTGTCGCAGCCAGCACCGCCGTGCCGGAGAGGGCCGACACCGAGAGCAGAGCTGTACCCACGAACAGAACGGTGCCGAGGCCTGCGATGCCGAGATAGTACTTGTACCAGTCGCGCGAATCGCCCGACTCGGCGTCGAGGTACTGGTACAGTTTTGGTGCAGTCGGACCGAGTGTGATGATTCCGCGGTCCTGATTGAAGTTCACGATTCCCATGTCGGCCATTTTCGGCAGGTGGCACTGGTACAACCCGACGTACACTCGCTTGCGCTCGCGCGACGTAATCGACGCGACGTCCGTGTCGTTCTCCAGTGCCGCGATGTGTTCTGCCAAGTCACTCAGCGTGACTCGGGATTCGTGTTCCCGAAGGTAGTGGACTACTTTCCGACGCCGCTCGTTCTTTAGTATCTCGAAGATGTGGTCGAGTTCAAGCTCTTTGGCCTCTTCCCCGACGGACCCGGCGTCGACAACCTGTTCCGTTGATTCATCTAGTGTCTGCTTTGGTGAGCCGCTAGACCCCGTTTCAGATTTGCTCATCGTTTTGTTTCTCCCTATAGTGTCGGTCTCCCCCCATTCCCACTGATTCGTCGGAGCGGACTCCGTGCAGGCAGTGGTTACAGTAGACCGACGACCGCGTTGGTAGCCCCGATTGTCTCCGAGGCACTAGCAGTAACAATAGTTGACTACTTAACTGTTTGCTGTCGGAATATTAACACTCTACAACGAGACTACCAATAGAATACTAGCTGTTTAAGGACTCAAATGCGGAGAAATCAGGCTATTTATAAACTGCTGGCATTTATGACAATTTATCTGATACTAAAAGAACCAGTTATTTCCACGCCTTTTAAAAATGAATACAGGTTCTATGTCAGGGATTACCAAGACACCGGAGGACCGTGACACTCTACCCGTAACAGATTTCATCCGTCCTGTCCGTCACCGAGTATTTTCAATCGAGACGGGTGGGCTGTCCGGTCGAGGGTGCCTCTCCCGTCCACGACGATACCGCTATCGATGGAATCCCACGGGAGGTTCGTAAATTCCCCGTGGTCGGTCACGAGTACCGCGCCATCAAGGCCGAGGTCCGGAAACGCACTCACTGGAGCGGACCGAACGTCGCACTCGGAGAGGTCTACAACCGGGTCGAACGCGACAGTCTCCACGCCGGCCTCGTGAAGGGATTCGATAACTGCCAGACCTGGTGATTCGCGTGTCTCGTCGACACCCGGTCGGTACGCGATACCGAGGACGCCGACCGTTGCCTCGGCCGGGTCGATACCGGCCGCCGCGAGTTCGTCGATGACCGTCCGGGCGGTGTAGGCTGGCATTTCCTCGTTCACCGACCGTGCAGTCCGCAGCAACGGCGTCTCGGTGTCGAGCGAGTCGATGAGAAAGTACGGGTAGTACGGGATGCAGTGTCCACCGACGCCCGGCCCGGGCCGGTGGATGTCGCAGTACGGCTGGGTGTTCGCCTCCGCGATCCCCTCGCGAACGTCGACGCCGAGTTCGTCTGCGAGTCGTGCGAGTTCGTTGGCGAGCGCGATGTTGACGTCGCGGTACACGCCCTCGAACACTTTGACACATTCGGCAGTCGTCGCGTCCGCGACCCGCCGGACCTCGTTGTCGGTAATCTGGCCGTACAACAGACCCGCGGCCCGCCCGCTCTCCTCGTCCCGGCCGCCGACTATCTTGGGATATGCACCACGAATGTCCCGCAACGCCCGCCCGCTGGCGGTGCGCTCGGGACAGAACGCGAGACCGTACTCGTCGGCCCCGATGTCGCTCTCGGCTTGGAGTATCGGGTCGACCACGTCCCGACACGTCCCCGGAGGCACGGTCGATTCGATGCACACGAGGTCACCCGGCGTCAACCCCGCACCGACTCGCTCGGCGGTTACACGGATGTTCGAGAGGTCTGGCGTCCCGTCCTCGACTAACGTCGGGACGACGACGACGTGAACCCGCGCGGCACGCGCGGCCGCGTCGATGTCCGCCGTCGCGGAGAGTGCTCCCGTGGCGACGGACTCCTCGACCAGTTCGTCCAAGCCCGGTTCGCCAGTAACCGGCGACGCACCGGCGTTGACGCTCTCGACGACACCCGGGTCGATGTCGACACCGGTGACGTTCCCCGTCACGTCGGCGAAGACCGACGCCAGTGGAAGCCCCATCTTCCCCAACCCGTACACGGCGACCGGTACGCCCCCCGCGCGGACCCGCTCGACCTGCTCGTCCGCACCGAGGCGGCAGTCGTACAGTCCCACGGTCGGTTCACTGCTCGTGTGCATGTTGCCCCCGTGAACTGTCTCCCTGCGGAGTGGCCCGCTCACTCACTCGCTGGGCGATTTCCAACACGTCGAGAGCGTCCTCGCCGGTAATCGGCGGTTGCTCGCCCGCCCGAACGGCGTCGACGAACGCCGACAACTCCGCTTTGAGGGGTTCGCCGTTCTCGACGGTCGGGCGTTCGATGATGCTCTCGTGTCGGTATCGTAGGTCCCCGTCCGATTCGTAGTATTCCGGGACCGAGTGGCGGTGAATCTCGACAGACTGGCGTTCGTAGTCGACGCTCACGCGGCAGTCCTCGGCGGTGATGGCGAGGTCCCTGACTTTCTCCTGGGTGACACGGCTAGCGGTGAGGTTGCCGACGATGCCGTCGCTGAACCGTAGTTGCGCGGTAACGTGGTCGTGGTCCCGGGCACTCGCGGCGGAGATGCGCTCGATGTCACTGCCGACGAGATGACCGAGGATGTCGATGTCGTGTATCATCAAATCGAGGACGACGCCGTCTCTCGTGTCGCGGTCGACCGGTGGGCCGAGGCGGCGCACGTCGACGGCGATGATGTCGAGGTCGTCGGCGATGTCGCTCACCGCCTGTACCGCCGGGTTGAACCGCTCGACGTAGCCGACCTGTATCAGCACCCCCTGCTCTCGCGCGAGCCCGACCAACTCGCGGCCCTGCTCGATGTCCGAGACGAACGGCTTCTCCACGAGGACGTGGACCCCGGCCGCTATCGCCTCCCGCGCCACTTCGTAGTGATAGCGTGTCGGCACCGCGACGGACACGAGGTCCGCTGCCTCGAACAGTTGGGTGCGAGAGCGCACTTCTGTATCGTACGTCGTTGCGATTTCGAGTGCTTGCTTCCGGTCGGTGTCGGTGACGCCGACGAGGTCGACACCGTGGACCTCGTCGTAGACGCGAGCGTGGTGACGCCCCATGGCTCCGACGCCGATTACGCCCGCGGCGAGTGTGGACTCAGTCATCGGTTGCGTGGCTCTTGAGAACGCTCGCGGCAGTGTCGAGTGCCGCTTCGGGGCAGTTCGGGTGGACCGGCAACGAGAGGACCTCCCCTGCCGCGTGCTCCGCGACTGGTGCGGTCGCAGTCGTCTCGTCGTACGCCGGTTGCCGGTGAATCGGCGTCGGGTAGTAGACGCCGGTACCGATACCGACCTCGTCGAGTCGCTCCCGGACCGTGTCCCGGTCGTCCACTCTGACGGTGTACTGGTGGTAGACGTGCCGACGCCCGTCGGGTTCGACCGGCGGAACGACGGGACTCTTCTCGAGTGCCTCAGTCAGGTACTCCGCGTTGGCACGGCGGGCGCGGTTGAACGACGGGAGGCGTTCGAGTTGAACCATGCCGAGGGCCGCGGCGACGTTGGTCATTCGGAAGTTGTGCCCGACATCGACGTGGCTGTCCCCACCGTCGCGTCCGTGGTTGACGTACCGTCGGGCACGCTCGGCGATAGCCTCCCTGTCGGTCACTATCGCACCGCCCTCGCCGGTAGTCATGTTCTTGGTCGGGTAGAAACTGAAACAGCCGATGTCGCCTATCGTCCCGACGTGGTCACCCCGGTAGCGCGCGCCGTGGGCCTGACACGCGTCCTCGACCACGGCGAGGTCGTACGTGTCGGCGATATCGGTGAGTGCCTCCATCGCGGCCGGGAGGCCGTAGAGGTGCACGACGAGAAGGGCGTCGACGTCGCCGTCGTGCTGCCGAATGGTGGCTTCGACGGCGTGCGGGTCGAGGTTGTACGTCTCGTAGTCGATGTCAGCGAAGACCGGCTCGGCACCGGCCAGACGGATGGCGTTCGCCGAGGCGATGAACGAGAACGGCGTCGTGATGACCCGGTCACCCTCACCGATGCCGAGGGCTTCGAGTGCTGCGTGGAGGGCCGTCGTCCCGTTGCTCGTCGCGACGCCGGTGTCGGCACCGCAAAACTCCGCGAACGCCTCCTCGAAGGCGGTGACAGTCTCACCTGCGGCCAGCCGTCCCGACTCGACGACTTCCGCCACGCGCTGGGACTCACGCGTGCCGAGTTGCGGGTCGGCGATAGCGACCGAGTGGCTCTGCTCTTCTTTCAGCGACATGCGCTCACCTCCGTGTCGGCTGTCTCGCTCGACGGACCGCTCCGGGGGTAGTACCGGGACAGGGAGTGCTGTGTCACTTCGCCGTGCGTCGTGGGTGGGGCGCGAACAGCAGTACAGGAACTCGGGGATGGCGGCCCGGAGCGGAACCCGAGGCCACCACCGTGTTCGATTGTCGGTTGCACGCCCGAATCCAGTTCGAGACGAGGCTTTGTTATGGAGCCCCTTTATCGGCCCCACAGCCATGGTATAATCGCTCCGTTACCCGAACCTACCCGGACCGATTCAGTCCCCGAGTCGCACTAGTCCTGGTGCTGCAGTCCGTATTCCGGGGCTGTGCGGGTCGAGACCGGCGCGGGCGACGGGTATCACAGAACTACCGCTCGTAAGAGGGGTGTAACAAAGGGACGGGCTGAGAGTTTCCAGCCTACACCAGTCAGAACGAAGGTGGCGGTCCGCCGTATCGGCGAGTGAGTGAACCCGACGTACTGGGGTCCTGATGGCATCCGAACAGGAAGAACTGACACAAGACGTTGTTTTCGACATTCTTAGTAGCTCGCGCCGGCGGTACGTACTGTTCTACCTCCGGCAGGCTGACGAACCGGTCGAACTCAACGACCTCGCCGAGCACGTGGCAGCGTGGGAGAACGAACTACCGGTCGAGGAGCTGTCCGACCAGCAACGAAAGCGCGTGTACGTCTCTTTGTACCAGACACACGTCCCAAAACTCGATTCCATTGGGCTGGTCGACCACGACCAACAGAGCGGCCTCGTCGAGTTGACGGACCGTGCCCACGAAATCGACTCGTATCTCACGGTGTCGACCAGTGACGTTCCGTGGCAGCAATTTTACCTCGGACTCGCCCTCGTCAGTGCCGCGATGCTCACGCTCGTTTGGCTGAGTGTCGGGCCGTTCGCCGCCATTCCAGAAGTTGCCGTCGGTGTCGGCATCACCGTGGCCTTCGCCGTTTCAGCCATCGGTCACTATCTCTACCGACGACAGGAACGGCAACGAATCCCGAGAGAACTGGAACGGAACCGGTGATACATCCGCGCAGTTAAACGGTGTCACGGTTCGCCGAATCGAAATGATGGCCGACCCACCCCTGAGTGGTATCGGTCGTTCAGTCGTGGAGGACGCCGCTTCCGGTACGGAGCGCGCGCATCGTCGAGCACTCTAAGCAGGCGTACACGTTGTCGTCGTTGTCCCCGAAGACGCGTGTGAACGACTCCGTGACGTAACTGCCGCAGTTGCGGCACGTCGTGTTTGTACTTCCTTGGCGCTCGTCGATGACTGCACCTAGTTCCGCGGTCATATCCGATTCGGCGGTGGTCCGGGGGGTGCTTTGTTATACTCGGGCTACTTCCTCCGTTGGCCGTCGTGGCGGATGTCGTCGCACCCCTGTTCGCTATCATCCAATAGGGGCAGCACTGTCCTGCGGTTTCGGTCCTACCAAACGTTCTCACCTCTCACACGGGTGAACGCGGTTACTGAACAACAAGGTCGGACTATATTCGTTCTGCATGAGAAACTATGTACAACAGTTGGATAAGGGGTGTAAAATTATACAGGGTGACGACGAACAGATGGCCACCCGTTCAGTGAGGTGCGTACACGAGACGACGATATCGTGAGCGACACGGTGTGGTGACGCGTCGCGTCTGTGGACGACACTGCTCGACGGTGCGGACCAACGAAAACGACACGCGGAACCCCACGGCTGGGGGAGGCCTGCCACAAATGAACTCAGACTGGGACGACGTCAGCTTCGTCATCAGCTCGCAGTACCGTATCGCCGTCTTACAACGGCTCTCTGACGGCCCAGCGACGCCGTCCAGAATCGCCGACGACGCCGACCTCGGTATCGCTCACATCTCGCGGGCCCTGCAGGGCCTGCGTGACAGAGACTTGGTCGAGCTTCTCGTCTCCGAAGACCGCCGCAAAGGACGAGTCTACGGTGTCACCGAGCGTGGAAGTCAGGTATGGGAGAAAATCGAGGCTGAAAACATGGTCTGACTGCCTCTCCGTGCCCCTCCAGTCGGCCCACTTCCTGCCGATGCTCGCCGATTCAGTCCTCGCTCTCGCCGTTCTCCGGGAGCAACTGCTCGGGAGAGCGCTCGTGCATGGGTGTCTGTGCGAATTCGGTCATCCGCTCGCGTTCCGTGTCTGTCAGCCGTGACGACATACGAGATACATGTAAGAGGGATTTCTGTTTAGTAATACTGAGCTTAGTTTGCGGGAAACCTTCTCATACTCCACTTCGAACGGTGTGTGCGGGCTGTGATGTTGGGCGAGAGCACGGATTGCCACCCTGCCTCAGTAGTGGTACCACGCTTCCAGACCACTCACGGGAGGACACACTTACCGACAGTACCGGCACGACACTGCCGCTACCGGAGACGGGACAGAACGCTACGTGACTGTCGACCCTCACACAGCTAAAGCTGTGGCCCCCTCTTACCGCTGTAGTCTAACTGGTTTCACGAATTGAAGCCCGTCGACCGGAGACCGCTATCCAGGGGAACGGACGGCTCGAAGCCGAGCACTGACCGTGCTTTCGTGATATCTGCCCGGCTGTGAGCCACATCGCCCGCCCGCTCGCTCACGTGCTCGATGGGTACGTCGCGGTCGACGAGGTCTCGGACTGTCTCGGCGAGCGTCAGCACGCTGGTTCCCTGGCCCGTGCCGACGTTGAACGCCTCACCGGTGTGTTCAGTGGTCGCCGCGAGGTGGAGGGCACGGACGACGTCGGAGACGTGGACGAAATCACGCGTTTGTTGGCCGTCACCGTGGACCAGCATCGGGTCGCCGTCACGCGCGCGTTCAAGGAAGGCACCCACTACACCGTTCGCCACACCACCCCCGCGTGGCGGTCCGTACACGTTGAAAAACCGCAGGGCGACGGTCGGCAGGTCGTACAGCGACTGAAACCGTCGTACTTGGAGGTCGGCGGTCAGTTTCGCGATGCCGTAGGGTGAGGCCGGACACTTCGGCTCGTCTTCCGGAATCGGGAGTGCCGTCGGGTGCCCGTAGATGGCGGCACTTGAGGCGAACACGACTCGCGCATTCTCAGCGCGCGCGAGTTCGAGGAGTGCCACCGTCGCACTGGCGTTCGTCTCGTGACAGACGAACGGGCTATCGACCGACGCCCCCACGTCGACCATCGCGGCGAGGTGGAACACGGTGTCCACGCCGTCCATTGCCCGTTCCAGCACGTCCCGATTGCGGACGTCCGCTCCGACGACGCTCGCACCGGCGGGCACGTCCTGTGGTGAACTCGTCGAGAGGTGGTCCAGAACCGTGACCTCGTTGTCCGGGAGCAACGACTCGACGAGGTGCCGTCCGATGAATCCGGCACCGCCAGTGACGAGTACGCGTCGGTCAGATATCGCGTCTTCCATGGTGGACGACGCCCCGGACCGGCCGACAGACGAGGCGACGCAGTTTCCGGGGCGCGCCAGTGGCTACCCGGGTGACGCTAAAAGTTATACGTCGAGTGCCGTCCGCTGTCGGACCCAGCCGTGGAGTAACCGGTATCTACGGTACTACGAACCCGTATTACTGGCAAACCTTACTGGACAGTATTATCGAAACGCGGCCGGACAGAACCGTCCCGAACCGCCTTCGTCAGTAGACGTTCGGCCCGTCGAGCGGCTCGGGGAGCTCGTGGTGGGTCGCGGGCACACCCTTGGCGAGCGTGTCGGGTGGCACGTCTTCGGTTACGACAGCCCCCGCAGCCACGAACGCACGCTCCCCGACGGTCACGCCCGGGAGGACTGTCGCGTTGGCACCGACGGAAGCGTCCGATTGGATGGCCGGTCCCGTCAACGGGACATCCTCTCTGAGTGGGTACGGGTCGTTCGTCAGCACGGCATGCGGGCCGAGGAACACGTCGTCGGCTATCGTCGTCTCCGGCGGGACGTACGCGCCCGTTTGCATACTCACTCGTGACCCGATGGACGCCCGGCCGTCGACGACGACGTCAGTACCGACGACGACATCGGCACCCAACGTCGTCCCCTCCCTGATGACCGCGTTGTGGCCCGTCGTCAGGTTCGGTCCAGCGGTGACGTCCGGGTAGATGATGGTACCGGACCTGACCGTCGCACCGTCGCCAAGCCGTACTGGCCGTGTTCCCGGGCCCGCCGATTCGAACCGTACCGAGGCGTCGATATCACAGTTCTCGCCGAGTTGTACGTTCGTACTCATAGCACATCTCACAAGCTCGTGGAACTGCGGTGTGCGACGACCGCACCTGCCCGCCGCCCCCAGTCCCGTCTGTCGGTGACAAGCAGCCGCGAGGCATTGTTATGGATATCCTACCGGGTCGTGTGAGTTCTCGTCGCTGGACGGCACTGTCTCGGGATGGCTATAGGTGCCTGCCCGTTGGTTCGGTAGCCCGTTACTTTGTTTCTGTACGCCGAGTAACAAAGTGTTCGGGTACCGGAGGCTTCACTGTGGGAACTGTCGTCATCTCCGCTGACGCCGAACTCGGGTGGGGATTCCACGACCTGCGGGACCGGCCCGAGGAACGCCTCGCCAACGCCCGGGACGGGTGGCGGTGGTTCGCAGAACTCTGTGAGCAGTACCAGATACCGACCACGTGGGCCGTCGTCGGCCACCTGTTGTGCGACGATTGCGACGGCCGCCACACCGACCACCCGACACCGGACGGATGGTTCGACCACGAGCGTGGCCCTGACGCGATGCCGCGGTCGCTCCGGTTCGCCGACGGCCTCGTCGACGACATCGTCGAATCCACCGTCGACCACGATATCGGCCTCCACACGTTCTCGCACGTTCTCTTCGACGACCCGACGACGACCCGCGAGGTGGCCCGTGCAGAAGTGGGTCGCGCACTCGATGCGGCCCGAGCACGCGGCCTCGACCCGACGTCGTTCGTCTTCCCGCGGAACAGAATCGACCATCGGGAGGTCCTCGCGTCGTACGGTATCGAATCGTACCGTGGGACTGGCCCCGGTATCCGTGGCCCGGGGCGGACGCTTCGGAAACTCGCGGTGGCGACTGTCGCACGGTCGGACCCTCGCATCGTGACGCCATATGTGGACGACGCTGGCCTCGTGAACGTGCCCGCGTCGCTGTTTCTCTTCAGTTTCGAAGGGGCCGCACGAGCCACGGTCGCACCCGTTTTCGGTGACCCTGTTCTCAGGCACGCGAAACGTGGCATCGACGCGGCGGCCGCCGCCGACGGTGTCTTCCACATGTGGCTCCATCCGAACAACATCGTCACCGACCGCGACGCCCGCCGCATAGAGTGCGTCTTCGAGTACCTCGACCGACGCCGGAACGAGTCCGCGGTCCGTGTTCGCACGATGGACGAGGTGGCCGCCGAAACTCGTGCCGAACACAAGGCGACTGGAATCTCACCGGACTGATGACCGTCCCGGTGACTCTCGGGCTCCATGTCCTGCGATTAAGCACGTCCTAAACCCCACGAGCATCTGCCACACCCCTGAGTTGTAGTCGTGGTGACCCGTTCTCGCAGGGCGACGACGCCAAGACGGCACGCTCAGAGAACGTCCGACTCCCGACCAGCCGATGGGAACCGAGCCACCGGGCGACGGGACGACTCTCGGGATAGCGTGTCTGCCGTCAGAGCATTTCGTCGAGGTCGGAGACGGACTCGCTGTCGGCGACGATGAACGCCTCCTGTCGGAGGAAACCCTCGTCGTGTGGGAGGATGACGTAGTGCCCACCATCGGCGGAGGATTCGGTGATGTCGAGTTCCATCGGGTCGTATCCGAGGTCCTCGGGCTCGGGGTCGGCCGGGAGGTTGTCCCAGTCTTTCCCGTCCGACTCGCTGGCTGTCATCGCTTCTCGCCCCCGGAGCCACAGGCTGCCGGTCCCGTCTGTGGTTCGCTTGCAGTTCCTGCTTCGCTCGGTGCTGTTCTCCGTCCCTCGGTAAGTAGCAATTTCCAACTCGAATCAGCGTTCCGACGACGTGCCATGCTCCGGTAGCATCAACCTACCCAGATAATGGTATCGCCCGTAACACCGCCAAAACCCTATGCTTGGACATTGCTTGGCTTCTGTTAGTTGCCATCTGTATGCAGACTTTGTGCCAAGCCAGCGTCCGCGACCGTAGGATTATACTACTCGGAGCCGGCGCGCGAATGTGTGGGTTCAACACGCATACCACCACGCCGACGGTTCTCCTCCTGTGTTCGGCAACTCGGCTCAGTAATGCCTGTGTAACTATGCGCTCGGATCTCTCGGTTCCGTCTATGCGTGAACACACCCACGGTCGAGAACCACGGGCTGTCTATTCGATTGGCTCGGCAGCACTGTGGCACGGGAGCGAGGGCAGGTGTCTCGAACGGACTGCCGTCACGTTCTCGGAGTGACGATGTGGCCGTGGGAACACGCTGCAGTCGGGTACATCTGCGCCTCACTCGCGTGGCGATGGATTGCACGCCGTCCACCTGGCGACGCGCCGGTACTGGTTCTGCTCTTCGGCACGCAGTTCCCGGATATCGTCGACAAGCCTCTCGCGTGGGGGGTTGCCATCCTCCCCTCGGGACAGTCGCTGGCCCACTCGCTCCTGTTCGCACTGCCTACCGTACTCGTGGCAGGTGTCGTCGGCGTCGCCAGTGGACGGCGGAACCTCCCGGTTTCTTTCGCTGTTGGCTATCTCACACACGTTGCCGGTGATATCCTCTATCCCGTCGCCACGGGCGACCCGCTCGCACTGGGGTTCGTGTTTTATCCGCTCACCGAACCTGCCCCGTATCCCAGCGGTGCGTTCTTCGGTCGGGTTGCCGACCTGTTCACGGAGTTCGTGTCGTTTCTCGGGACACCGACGGGGACGGCGTACCTCGTCGCCGAACTCGGGTTGGTCGGAGTGGCACTCGCTCTTTGGACAGCCGACGGAACGCCGCTACTCGACGCGCTCGGGAGGCGACTCCGCGGCGTTCTCGGTCGATGAACTCGAACCGATGTCGCTTCGATTCGAGAGTGGCGTGTCCGCCTGAGACGAGGACGCTGAGCTCTGTTGCATCGGCTCGGTCCGTTCGAGTGCTTGGAGAAAGTCGTTCACACAGATTGCCTCGCCGCCGAGACGACAGGGGAAGACGAGTAGGATGTCGCCCCTGCTGTAGACGCCGAGAGTAATTCGGGGGGGAATTATCTTCTTGAACGCCTCGTCCGTCACTGCCGAGGTGACGTGCTTCTCCTCGAACGTCCGCTCGACCGAACACGGCTCGTCCTCCCCCCACTGCTGTAGTTCCATCATTCGCTCCAGTATCTCACGTCCGGTGTGGGTTTCGGCGCAGCACCCGTCCGGGCACACGGCGTCCCCCCAAACCGTGACCTCGACCGTCTCCAGACGGCCGCGCTCTGCGAGTTCGCGTAGTTTGCCGATGACTTCCTCTTGACGCTCTCTGGCACCGATAGGTGGAGCGAACGACCTGAGATACACCTCGACGGACACCGGGCGGTCACTCCCTAACGTTCGTGCTTTCTGTTCCAACCACTCATCTGGGTCAACTGAACTGCCGTTCATTGTTTGTTCCCCCCGATTGCTGCATCGGGGACTAGCAGATACGCCCTTCTATCGCGACATAAGTACCACAGACTGTTTGCGCGTCCCGGCTGAGAGTAAGCCTACCCACAGAACGTCTGCCCGACACACTATATCTTGGGTCAGTACATAATTCGTTCTTACGCAGTACCAACTATCCGACAGCCGACGCCCGTGCAGTGTCCTTTCGTCTCCTTTTCCAGTATGTTTAGGATAGTTCTGTCTTATCGACAGGAGAGAACGACACCGAACGATTCAGTCGACTGAGAACGAGATGCCTCGCCGGTGTGCCGATACTCGGCCAAAAGAGCGTGCGCCAGTGGCTGAACCCTGTCTACCCCGGACGGTCGCGTTCTACCAAGCGGTAACCAACAACCGCCGGATAAGCTCGAAGCGTTGGTTAAATCAGCCCGATGAACGAACCGTGCGTGCCCGGGACTCATAGATACCACAGCGCGGAAACCCAACCCTTCAGGGGTGGGAGGAAGCGCGTTCGCTTAGCTACACTACCGCCGTTGCCGGTGGCTGACTCCCCCACTAGACTATATTAATGCTTTTAAGCATGCGTTGTGTTGTGATTAGTATGGAGGTCCGCCGCACCGTCCCGGTCAAACTCGACGTGACCGACGAACAGGCGGACCTGCTCCACGAGACGATTGACGAGTTCCTGTGGGCCGCCAACTACGTCGTAGACGCCGCGTGGGACGGCGAGTGGGCCGAAACGCGCTCGTCGGTCCTCCACGACATGACCTACGACAAGGTGCGCGAACAGACGCCCCTCCACAGCAACCACGTCCAATCGGCTCGTAACCGCGCTGTCGATGCACTTGATAGTGTGGTCGCCAAGTGGTCGAAGGGCGAATACGCATCGTTGCCGACGTTCACGACGCCGTTTTGCGAATACAACCAGCGCAACGCCACGTTCCACGACGACCACGCTTCGCTGTCCACCGTCGATGGGCGCGTTACCGCCGAGTACGTCTTGCCCGGCGAGAACCGTGACACACCCCACTCGCAATATCTCGCATCCGACGAGTGGGAAACGACCGGCGCGACACTCCACTACCGCCGTGGCGACTTCTACCTCCACATCCGAACAAAGGCGGACGTGGACAGCCCCGAACCAGTCGAGAACGGAACGGTTCTCGGCGTGGACCTCGGGATTGAGAACATCGCCGTCACCTCGACCGGCGTGTTCTGGTCTGCCGACGAACTCAACCACTGGCGACAGGAGTATGTCAAGCGCCGCAAATCCCTGCAAGAGTGCGGGTCGCGGTATGCCCACGAGAACGTCCAAGCGGTCGGGCGCAAGGAGACGGGCCACTTCCAGCAGTACCTTCACCGCGTGGCGAACGAACTCGTCGCGGAAGCCATCGACAACGGCTGTACGGTAATCGCCTTCGAAAACTTGACGAACATCCGTGACCGGATGCCCAACGCCCGCAAGTTCCACGAGTGGGCGTTCCGCCGGCTGTACGAGTACGTCTCGTACAAAGCCGAGATATGCGGCATCCACGTTGAGAAGGTGAATCCGAAGAACACGTCGCAGCGGTGTTCGTCGTGTGGGTTCACCCACGAGGACAACCGCCCGGCACAGGATACCTTTTGCTGTCAATCCTGTGGGTACGAGAATCACGCGGACTACAACGCGGCGAAGAACATCGGCTACACACTCCTTCGCAACCAAACCGGGGGTGAAGGAGGCGCACCCGTAGGTGTGCGCTTGAACACCGGGATGCTGAACGCGAACGGGGTCAAACCCGTGCCGGATTCGGTTAGAGCGGGAGTCCACGGTGAAAGCCCACGGCTTTAGCCGTGGGTTAACTTACATCGGGCGGACACGGAAGCCACGGTGAATCCGTATGAAAAGGGTACCGTAGTGCAACCAGTATGACGGTACATCCCACGGCAGAACAGGCGGCTAGCACCCACGCCAGTCGACAATTTCACCGGAAACACGGTGTTTCTCTCAAATTATATAGGTATTTCTACCGGGACGTATATGCGCATCTGGCGAGCTGACAGGTCCGCTCCGTGTAGCAGTAATCACTTCCTACTCTTTATCTGGCTGCCGTCACGAAGGAATCTTACTCTGTTTTACCATCGAAACAGTCGAGTATATTACACACTTTCCGATGAACACGAGTGTGCTGTAAACACCTCTCTGAGGAAACGTGGGCGGCGATTTCACCGGAAGGTCGGTGTCCGTAACCCGGGGAAAGAGTAAAGTCAACTCCACCGGAAACGAGGTGTGAGAGGATGCCCGAATCCGACGACCTGTTCATCCGGCAGGACCCGATATTCGCCAACAAGGAACTGCTGGAGATAAACCACCTCCCGGATGAGGGCCGCATCGTCGGGCGTGACGAGGAGATTCGCAAACTCGCGAACGCGGTCAACCCGGCGATTTTCGGCCAGAGTCCTAGTAACATTCTCATCTACGGGAAGACGGGCACGGGTAAGTCTCTGTGTGCGAAGTACGTCTCCCGGAGACTGATAAATACCGCCGACCAGGAGGGGGTTACCGCGTCGTTCGCCTACGTCGACTGTGCCCAAGACTCGACAGAGACCCAAGCGGTCCAGACCATAGCCAGTGCCCTGAACGACCGAGCGGCCACCGGCGTCAAGATACCCGACCGGGGCATCAGTACCGCGACGTACTACAAACGTCTCTGGTCGATACTCGACGACCAACTCGACGTGACGCTGGTCATTCTGGACGAAATCGACAAACTCGACGGCGACGACATTCTCATGCAACTGTCCCGTGCGGGCGAGGCGGGGAAGATAGAGGACTGCAAAATCGGCGTCATCGGCATCAGCAACAAGATAAAGTACAAAGACAGGATGGACGAGCGCGTCAAATCCAGCCTGTGTGAACGCGAGTTCGTGTTTCCACCGTACGACGCGACCCAACTCAGGGACATCATGGAGGCACGGAGCGACGCGTTCCGTGACAGTGTGCTGGCCGAATCGGTCATCCCCCGTGCGGCCGCACTCGCCGCGAAGGAACACGGCGACGCACGAAAAGCAATCGACATCCTGCGCTACGCCGGGGAGATAGCACAGTCAAACGACATGGATACGGTCCGCGAGGAGTTCGTCATCCAAGCGCGCGAGCGTGCGGAGACGGACCGGTTCCGCGAACTCATCCGGGGGTCGACACCACACTCTCGGTTCGTCCTGCAGGCACTGACAGTTCTGTCGCTCGACGAACCGCACGAAGAAGCGTTTCGGACCACCCGCGTGTTCGACGTGTACCAGCAGATATGCCGACAGGAGGGTGCCGATTCGCTCTCGCTCCGTCGGGTTCGTGACCTACTGAAAGAACACGCGTTCCTCGACATCCTCGAACAGTCGCGTCACAGCGGCGGGAGTGCCGAGGGGAGTTACACCGAACACCAACTTCTCGAAGACCCGGACGTGGTCAAAACGGTTCTCGCCGAAACCGTCGAATGAGATTTCTCCCACTCGGTCGGGGATGCCCACCGGTGTCGAGACTCCTTCTTGTTCGGCAGTTGATGTAACGACTTCCCACGCGCCCCAAGGTCATAAGTACATTCGCCTGTGACATCATGTATGGGAGACACGTCAGTCACCTATAGCGTCGTGCAAGAAGTCGCCGAGCGGAAAGACGTGCCACCCGAGGAACTGCGCCCGCTTAGCGACGTGGTGGACCCGGAGGCGTTGGACGCGCTCTTTGCCTCTGCCCCCGGTACCGACCACCGCGAAGGGAGGGTATCTTTTGCCTACGAAGGACTCTCCGTCACCATCGACCAGAACGGCTCAGTCTCGGTGACAGCGAGTCAACAGGACGGGACGACGTGACTCCGCGCCCACGTGCGGCGACGGAAGACGGGACCTGACCGTGTCTTTCGTACTCACTCACGAGCATACTTATCCCTCCCACTCCGTACTCCCGTATGGCACCGACACACGTTCTCGTTCCCCTCGACGGGTCGCCACTGGCTGACGACGCGTTGACACACGCACTAGAGACGTTCGACTGTCGAGTAACGGTGCTGAACGTCGTCACACCCATCGACACCTCGATGAGTGAGGGCGGCATCCTCGAACCGGATGACGACCGGCACGAGAGTGCGGCGGACCGTGCCGAACAGATGGTCGAGCGAGCACGCGAGCGCGCGACGGCGGCCGGCCGGCGTGTCGAAACGGTGGTGGAGTCCGGTGACCCTGCAGACACCATCGTCGAGTACGTCGAAAACCACGACGTGGACCACGTGGTGATGGGTGGCCACGGTGGGACACGGGACGAACTCGCGCGCCGCCTCCTCGGGACCGTCGCGACGGCCGTCGTCGGGGAAGCCCCCGCCACCGTTACCGTCGTCCGGTGATGGTATTCAGCCGAGGATGGCTGCGAACAGGCGATAGACGCCGAACCCGATGACGACCGACGTCCCGAGTGTCACGACCCAGAAGGTGACGGTGACGCCGATTTTCCGACGCGAGACGCCCGCCGACCCGCCAGCGAGGCCACCGCCGATGACGCCGGAGATGATGATGTTGTTGAACGAGATGGGGATGCCGAGCGCGATGGCCACCTGCGCGATGACGAACCCCGGGACGAGGGCGGCGATGGACCGCCTGACGCCGAGTTGTGCGTACTCCCGGGACGTGGCTTGGAGCAGTCGCGGCGCGCCCATCCACGCGCCGCCGAGAATCCCGGCGGCACCGACGGCGAGTAGGGCTAGTCCCGGCAAACCGAGTTCCGCCCGGTAGAGGTTCTCGAGGGGCCCGGTGGCGAGGCCAACCTGACTGCCACCGCTGGAGAAGGCGACGACGCTCCCGAGCAGGACGAGGAACGTCCGGATACCCTTATCGGCGGACACTTGTGTCCGGCCCCTGATGAACTTGAAACTCAACAGTGCGAACCCGAGCGTGACCGCTACTGTTACCGGGTCGATGTCCGCCACTGTCGGCAGGTTGAGGACGCTCGCGCCGAACCCGGCGAGCGACGCCTGTGTCTCTCCGGGCGGTGACGGGATGATGCTCAACTCGACGTTCGCCACTATCGCCCCGACGACGGCGGCTAGAAGCGGCACACTGACAGTCTCGGGGATGTCGTCACGCCGGAGTATCGTGGCCGTGAAATACGCTAACCCACCGGACACCGGAGGCACGAGTGCCCAGAACACGAGGATGCGCTGGTACGTCTCGAAGGTGGGGGACCCGCCGAGCGACAAGCCGACACCGATCATCGCGCCGGTGGTGGCGAACGCGGCGGGGACTGGGTACCCGGAGTAGATGCCGAACGCCATGAACCCCGCCGCCGTCAAGAGGCCTGCCGTCGCCGCCAGTGAGGTAATCGCCACTCCGTCGATGAGTCCGGCACCGACCGTCTCCGAGATGCTCCCGCCCTGCGTCAGCGCGCCGAGTGCGGCGAGGATGCCGATGAGGAAGGCGGCCCGCATCGTGGAGATGGCGTTCGCGCCGATGGCGGGTGCGAATGGTGGCGAGTTGCTGTTGGCACCGAGTGTCCACGCAGTCAGTAACCCTGTCCCCGTCGCGAGGCCGACGAGTCCCCAGAACACCACTTCGACCATTCGCTTATCCCCCCTCCTCGTGACCGCGCTGACGTGACGTGGATTCTCTCATCTCGTAAGACGTGTACGCCAACCGGATGTAAGGTTTCGCGCGAAGATGTCGAGTGCTACAGGTCGTACCCCCACTCGCGCAGAACCGCCTCGGCGTCGTCTAGGTGTGCCATCCCGGCGAGATAGATGGCTTCCCGGGCGTCGGTCCGTGCGAGGTCCCTGTCGAGGCGGGACTCTAACTCTCGTTCCGCGTCGACTGCCCGCTCGTGGGTGTCTGCCTGTACGAACAACTGATGGACCTCGGGCCGTTCGTCCTTGACCCGCTCTCGACGAAGGACGAACGGGAGTTCCTCGCGGGAGAGACCGGCACTCTCCGAGTCACCTGTCGGTGGTTCCGACTCCTCGGCCACCGTTTCCGACGGCCGCTCCGGCATCGACTCGTCCGCTGTGTCCTCTGACTGTTCGTCGTCCGCGAAGGGGTCGGAAGCACCGGACTTCATGCGACCACCTCGCGTTCCTCCTCTGCGATGTCAGCTTCGGACAGGTCGACGTCGAACTGCGCCGCGATGAACCGCGCGAGTTCGTCGAACAGTTCGAGCGTCTCCCGTTCCCGCTGTGGTCGGCCGTGATTGGCGACGTACTCGTACGCAGTCGTTTGCTCGTCCCACGCGCCGTTCAGCATCGCCTCCCGAACGGGAATCTGGACGGGCGCGACCGGGTACGAGACGTCTTCGAGTGCTTCCTCGTACTTGTCGCGCATCCGTGTCCGGCGCACCTTGTTGGGAACGACGGCGACGACACCGACCTCGGAATCGAGTTCCGCTTCCAGATTCGACACCGTATCTTCCAAGCCGCGAAGCGACTGCTCGCCCTTCGGTGACAGTTCGAGCGGGATGACGACGTTGGACGTGGCCGAGACGGCGTTGTAGACGTGTTGGCCGCCGGTCGCGGGCGGGTCGATGACGACGGCGTCGTACGTCTGCGAGAGGTTGGCATCCCGGAGGACGCGGCGAAGCTGTAGTTCTTTCACGAACCGGCCGCCCATATCGCGCTCCATCTCCTGTGCTCGTTGGAGGTTCGTCTCCAAACTGTCGAGCATGTTGTGACTCGGTACCACGTCAAGCCCGTGGGTCGTGGTCCGAACGAGGTCGGCGAACTCGCCCTTCGGCCGGTCGATGAGGTGCCGAACGATGTTGTCGACGTCCGGGTCCGCCCTGTCGTCGTCGACGCCGAGGTGGTGGCTCGCGCCGCCGTTCTGCGGGTCGAGGTCGATGAGGAGCGTCCGCTGGCCGTGCCGCTGGTGTGCAGCTGCGAGATTGACCGCCAGAGCCGTCTTCCCGACTCCACCGGCCTCGCTCCACAGCGCGTACGATATCATACAGTACTAGCTAACACACCTATTGCACATAAATACTCGTCAGACATTCTGAACAGTATTATTAATAATATTGCCCAGTATTTCTGTTCAGTATTATTGGGCAGTAGCAACATTTGATATTACTGGCAGATGTTACTGCACGGTACTACTGTACTGTAACACTGGTGTGTATCGCTGGTCGGTATTGCTGACTGGATGGTTGGACGCGTTCGTCGACTTCGGACCATCGCTTGACTGCCCTCGTCAGTCTGCCTACTGCCCCCGCTGGTCCCCTGGCCCTCT